>NZ_PNCW01000076.1:0-60492 GCF_005886985.1 Pseudoalteromonas sp. S3178
TTAGAACAACTAAATAGCGAATTTTTTGCCTAGCTATCAACACATTTTTCCAGCCTCAAAATAAATCAATTAATTAAGCGAATTGGTATCAAATGTTTTCGCAACGGCTTTATTAGCAGTACATTCAACTAGGTGTATTGGTATTAAATCTTAACAGAAGATACTTTTTTATAACCTTCAGATTCAAGCTCATCATTTACGCATCTTAATACGTAGGCATTTATCTCTTCATTGCTTACGTCATCATCTTTAGCCCAGTTAACACACATTTCTGTGTACTCTTTTATCATTTCGGCTGAAGCTGTTGGCGTATCGTCTGCTACCGCGTAAGTCGCAGATACTGCAAATAGTGGAGCTACGATTAATGCTAACAATGCTTTTTTCATTCGTTTATTCCTAAATAAATGGTGTGATGACTGATTTAACTAGTCTAAATTAAAGTACAAATCAGTAGTGCCCAATCCAGAACAATTCTGTTGGTAAGTTGATTTTTAATCGAAAACGAAATAAAAGATAACGAAAAATTTTTATCGTGAAGATGAGAAAATTACGCTTAAATTATATTATAAGTATTTGTGTTGTAATAATTTATAAGCTAAGGTCGCTTTTTTTATAAAAAGTAAAATGAATGGCTGATCAGCAATCAAATGTCCCTCACGCACCTCGTACAGTACACAAGGTGGAGCAAGGGTTAGAATCGTTTATATTTGCAGGGCGTTGGTTATTCGCGCCGTTTTTTGTGGGCTTATTGTTTGCAGTAATACTATTACTTATAAAGTTTTTTAAACAACTTTATTTAATGGGCATTGCAACCTTTAGCGCAACAAATCAAGAATTACTCGTTGGTATACTTACACTGGTTGATACAGCCTTATTAGCAGGTTTGCTTTTGATTATTATTTTTAGCGGCTATGAGAACTTTGTCTCAAAGCTCAATATTGAGGGCCATGAAGATAGGCCATCTTGGATGGGGAAGGTTGGCTTCTCTGGTTTAAAAATGAAACTTATTAGCGCTATTGTAGCTATATCTGCGGTTGAGCTTTTAAAGGTATTTATTAATTCAAATATTCACTCAAGTGATGAGTTATTTTGGAAGGTGATTATTCATATTACTTTTGTAAGCTCAGGCGTATTATTTGCGCTCACTGACTATTTAAATAGTAAAACACAATCACATTAAAAAGGTTAAGTTATACCAATTCGCTTAATTAAGTGATCTATTTTGAGGATGGAAAAACGTGTTGATAGCTAGGCAAAAAATTCGCTATTTAGTTGTTCTAAATGAGAATTTTTTAACGCAGATAGCGATACGTTTAGCCCCACAAAATGATTAAGTATTATTGCGGATTGGTATTAGTGCTTTGGTGGCAGCTATTTCGTCTCATACCGACAAAAGTGGCCGCAAGCTTTAAGCGCACAAAAAAAGCCCGATAAAATCGGGCTTTTAAACTCTATGTTAGGGCTTTATTAATTTACAAAAGCAAAATAGCACCCAAAACCGCTTATGCTTAAGATATTACCATCTAAAGTGGCATTACAATGAGATAGTGAATCATGCGCTTGAGTCACTGTTTTACTCAGCTCAAACGTTTGATTTGTGCCAGCTAAATTAAACACACATAGCATTGTTTGCTCGTTTAACGTTCTGTAAAAGGCAAGAATTGGCTCAGCAGTGTCAATAAACTCAATGTCACCTTGTAATAATACAGCATACTCTTTACGCCATGCCATAAACTCACGGTAGGCATTAAGTATAGAGTCTGAATCTATATCCTGAACAGATACAGCACTTTGAGTGTGCGCGATATCTACGGGTAACCAAGGTTTTGCATTACTAAAACCCGCATGTTCTGAGCCATTGTTCTCCCACGGCATCGGTGTTCTGCAGCCATCACGACCTTTAAAGTTTGGCCAGAAAGTAATGCCATATGGGTCTTGTAAGTCTTCAAATGATACAGACGCTTCACCTAAACCTAGTTCCTCACCTTGATACATACATACACTGCCTCGTAATGAAGCAAGGAGAGCTGTAAGCATTTTACACTGAGCAGGGTCTATTTCATCGTTTTGGCTCCAACGACTTGCTACACGCTCTACATCGTGGTTACTGAACGCCCAACACGGCCAGCCCTCAAGCATTCGCTGCTCAAGTGTTTGTACAGTTTCTCTTATGTATTTACTTGAATAATCATCAGTAAGTAGTTCAAAGCTGTAACCCATGTGTAGTTTGTCACCACCTTGAGTGTACTCTGCCATTGTTGCCAATGAATCTTCTGATGAAATTTCACCTAACGATACAGTGCCAGGGTACTTATTAAGTAATGCGCGTATGTCTTGCATAAACTCAATATTTTCTGGCTGAGTGTTATTATAATAGTGATACTGAAAGGCATACGGGTTGTCTTCACTAAAACCACGGCCTTGGCGTTTATCTTTAGGTTTAGCTGGATTATCGCGCAGTTGTGCATCGTGGTAGCAAAAATTAATTGCATCTAGCCTAAATCCATCAACCCCTTTTTTAAGCCAAAACTCAACGTTATCTAGTACTGCTTTTCTTACTTCTGGGTTATGAAAGTTTAAATCAGGCTGTTCGGTTAAAAAGTTATGTAAATAGTACTGACCACGACGAGGCTCCCATTGCCAAGCACCGCCACCAAATATAGATAACCAGTTATTAGGCGCTGTACCATCTTCTTTAGAGTCAGCCCAAACGTACCAATCTGATTTATCATTATTTTGGTTTTCACGACTATCTAAAAACCATTGATGTTGGTCTGATGTATGACTTAATACTTGGTCAATTATAATTTTGATGTCGCGTTTATGTGCTTGATCTATTAACTCATCAAAGTCGTTCAAGTCACCAAAAATAGGGTCTATGTCGCGATAATCGCTAATATCGTAACCAAAATCTTTCATTGGGGATTTGAAAAATGGAGAGATCCAAATAGCATCAACACCAAGGCTTTTAATGTAATCAATGCGATTAATTATCCCTTTAAGATCACCAATGCCATCGTTATTGCTGTCTTGAAAGCTTCGCGGGTAAACCTGATAAATAACCGCACCTTTATACCACTGCTGTTGGGCCATGCTTTTCTCCGTCGTTCCACACAGTATTTATATTGTTATTAGTTTGATTGAAACAATCACTAAATTTTCAAAAAGCATACGTGAAGGGGGCTACTCTGTAAAAAGGCTGCATACGTATGCAGTTAATTTACTTATATATAAACGGTTTTTAATGAGTTTGTTTTGCGCTGAATCTTTTTACTGTGCGCTTTACCAATCAAGCTTTTTACTTATAAATAAAATAGAACGATCTGTTTTAGTGCTTATTTTAAAAGGCTTGCACGGTATTGGTGAAAGTGGTGAATGGTCTGACCAATTTAACTGTTTGGTATTTATAAAAAATTGTTATGTAAATTTAATAAAATGCCTTAGTTAACGCTATTTACAGACCATTTCATGTGGTTTTTATATAATATTTATATTCGTATTTATAAAACTTATTAACAATCATATTGCACCAAATTAAGATTTTAAAAATCAATAGCTTAAATGCCTTTCTGTGAATATTTTGTTAATTATTTTTAGTTTTCGTAGTGTTGAATACGTATGCATAAAGTTGTTAATAAAATAATTCGAGCGTTAATATTGATGCTGACAACAAAATTAGCTCGCCTGTTTGACTATCACTCAAATAAAGAAGCGAGTATCACAATATGGGTAACGGGAAAAACATCATGTCTATGTTCAAACCAAGTATATTAACTTTGGCATTAGCAACTGCAGGTTTAGCAAGCTTTACCTCTGTAGCAGCGCAAGAAGATACAGTTAAAAATGATGACGTTGAGGTTATCGAAGTAAAAGGCTTTCGTGGCAGTGTTGTTGAATCTATCAACACAAAACGCTTTTCTACACAGGTTGTAGAATCTATCTCTGCAGAGGATATAGGTAAACTACCTGACTCATCAATTGCTGAGTCTATTGCACGCTTACCAGGTTTAACAGCGCAGCGTTTAGATGGTCGCGCAAGCAGAGTATCAATTCGTGGTTTTGGTGAAAACGAAAGTGGTACTACCTTTAACGGCCGTGAACAGGTATCTATTGGTGATAACCGTGGCGTAGAGTTTGACCTTTACCCATCAGAAATTATGAGCGGCGTTACGGTATATAAAACGCCAAACGCAAGTATCGAAGCAGAAGGTATTGCCGGTGTTATTAACATGCAAACCGTGCGTCCTTTAAGTAAAGGCGAGCGTGTATTCCAAGTTAATGGTCAATACGAGCAAACCAGCTTTGATAAACTAAACCCAGACGGTAACGACGATGGTTACCGCGGTACTATTTCATACATTGATCAGTTTGCTGATGACACCATAGGTGTTGCATTTGCCTTAACTTCAATGAGCTCACCAAACCAAGAAAAACGTTGGAACGCTTGGGGCTACCCCGAAAGAGAAGTAGGTGGCCAAACATATTCAATTTTAGGTGGTGCAAAACCATTTGTACGTTCATCGACACTTGAACGTGATTCAGCCATGCTCGTACTAGAAGCTGCACCGACTGACAAACTAAATATGACGTTTGATGCATTATATGTAGATTTTACAGATGAAAAAATCTTACGTGGTATCGAAATTCCATTTGCATGGGGGCAAGGTGCACGAGACGAAGACTCATTTGTAATAGATGAGGAATCTGGTTTTATTACGAGTGCCGTTACCGAAGGTCAACGAGTTGTTGTTCGTAATGACTACGAAGAGCGTGAAGCAGAATTAACCGCGTTTGGTTTTAATACTAAATACGATATTGACGATTCATGGTCAGTTGAATTTGATGCAAGTTACTCGCATGTAGATCGTAAAGTGTGGAGCCTTGAAAGTTACTCAGGTACAGGGCGCGGTGATTCACGTGGTGTTGCAGATAACTTAGGTTACACCTTTAATGGCAGTAATACAGGTGCTACGTTTACTCATGACTTAGATTATAGTGATTACAGCCTCATTCAATTAGGCGGTCCTTTATCGTGGGGCGCAAGTAAGGCATTAAATAATCAATATGGTTTAATTGATGTTGATGGAAATGACATTTCTGGTTATAAAGATCAGGCACAGGATGGATTCATAAATGCACCAACGATTGAAGATGAGCTGTCTACGTTAAAGCTAGCTGCATCTAAAGTATTAGAAAACGAATACTTCAGCTCAATTGAGTTTGGTATGTCTTATAAAGAGCGTGAAAAAACAAAAGATTCGCAAGGTTTCTTTATGACGTTATCTGGCTTTTCGCTTGATAATCCTGGCATGCTAGCTGTGCCAGAGCAATATCGCATGGGTAGTGTTGACCTAGGCTTTATTGGCATGGGTGACATGATTGCTTACGATGTTAATGGGTTAGTAAATGACGGTTACTACAGCTTGTTAGATGAAAGCTTAACGAATACTAGCCATTTAACAAAATCGTGGACGGTAAAAGAAGAAATTACCTCAGTATTTGCACAGGCTAATATTAATGCCGAAGTAAGCGGCTTAGCACTTACAGGTAATGTGGGTGTACGTTATGTTCATACCGACCAGTCATCGCAGGGTAATGCATTTAACACTGTTGATGATATTGTAGTGGCATCACCTACCAATATTAGCCACGACTACTCACACGTATTACCAAGCTTAAACTTATCACTTGCGATTGATGAGCAACAAACAGTTCGGTTTGGTGCGGCTAAAACAATCTCTCGTGCACGTTTAGACGAAATGAATGCATCAATTGACGCATCATATAATACTACACAGGATGAAAATGGTAATTACTGGTCTGTATCCGGTGGTAATCCTAATTTAGAGCCAAAAGAAGCAACTGGTTACGATTTAACGTACGAGAACTACTTTAGTGATGAAGGTTACTTCTCTGCTGCATTTTTCTATAAAGACTTAACGCAGTGGATTTTTGATGGTAAATACGAAATTGATATGTCAGGTGTTGCAGATCCATCTAATGGAGAAATTCCAGCTACATCAGAGGGCACAGGTAGCGGTAAAGTAAATGGTGGCGGCGGTGACCTATACGGTTACGAACTATCTCTTGCGCTACCATTTAAAATTTTCCACCCGTCACTTGAAGGCTTTGGTTTAATTGCAAGCCATACCGGTATTGAGTCTGATATTGAAGATCAAAACGGTAACGAGTACGAACTTCCGGGTCTTTCAGATAAAATTCAAAGCTTAACAGTTTATTACGAAATGAATGGTATTCAACTGCGTACCAGCATGCGTAAGCGTAGTGCCTTTAAAGGTGATGTATACGGTTTAGGTTTTAACACCGAGCAAGTAGATATCCTAGGTGAAACAATTTGGGATGTACAAGCTGGGTATGACTTTAGTGAAGCTGGTGTTGAAAGCCTTGAAGGTTTATCAATTCAGTTCCAAGTACAAAACTTAACAGAAGAGCCGTTTACATCGCTTTCTGGTGATAACGCGCTACAAGTTCGCGACTACCAAGATTACGGTCGTACTTACTTGTTAGGCTTTAGCTACAAGCTATAATTAAGGTTGTGTGTAGGAGCCCTTGTAATTTGTGTTACAAGGGCTTTTTTATAGCTACTTTATTTAATACCAATCCGCAATAATACCTAACCATTTTGCGGGGCTAAACGTGGACAATAATATGAAACCAATAAAACACGTTGTCATTGCAGGCGGTGGCACAGCAGGGTGGATAGCAGCAGCCTTGCTTAATAAAGTGTTAGGTAAAGTAATTAACATAACGCTGATTGAATCAAGCACAATAGGCACTATAGGTGTTGGTGAAGCAACAATTCCGCCTATTATTCAACTTAATAATGCGCTGGGTATAAACGAGCTAGATTTTATAAACGCCACCAATGCATCTATTAAATTAGGTATTGAGTTCGAAAATTGGAAAACTCCCTCTCATAGCTACATGCATGCTTTTGGCTCATTTGGAAAAGACTTTCCTTTTTGCGATTTTTACAATTTTTGGGTAAAGGGAAAAATTACCGGCTCTGAAGATAGCCTATGGGATTTTTCGTTAAATTACCAAGCAGCTAAACAGCATAAATTTGCACCTTTAAATACCATACCTAATACGCAATTACCCGGCTTAAGTTATGCGTATCACTTTGATGCAACACGCTATGCAGAATACTTAAAAACGCTTGCTACTTCGCGTGGCGTTAAACACATAGACGCTAAAATAGAGCAGGTTAATCAATGTCTGCACTCAGGCAATATTACAAGCCTCACACTTGATGATGACACCCAAATTAATGGCGATTTATTTATAGACTGTACCGGTCAGCGTGCTTTGTTAATAGAGCAAACACTTAATACAGGCTTTGTCGATTGGTCTCATTATTTACCATGTGATAGCGCCGTTGCTGTGCAATCTCAAGGTACTGATTCTCTAAAACCTTATACTCGCTCAATTGCGCATAGTGCAGGTTGGCAATGGCAAATTCCGCTGCAAAACCGTGTGGGTAATGGGCTTGTTTACTGTAGCCGATACTTATCTGATGAGTCGGCCACGCAGTTACTATTAAATAATTTACCCGCTGAGCCCATTACAGCACCACGCGTTATAAAATTTAAAACAGGACGGCGCTTAAAGCAGTGGTATAAAAATGTGGTTTCGGTTGGGCTCGCCAGTGGCTTTTTAGAGCCGTTAGAGTCAACCAGTATCCACTTAATACAAAGTGCAGTAACCCGCTTAATAAAGCTGTTTCCGCATAATGGTATTAGCGATGCGTTAGTTGCAGAATTTAATAAGCAAAGCGTGACAGAAATAGAGCACATACGCGATTTTATTATTTTGCATTACAAACTAACAGAGCGAGAAGACTCGGCGTTTTGGCGTCAGTGTAAGCAAATGGAAATTCCCGATTCATTAGCTCATAAACTCAATTTATTTAAACACACAGGCAAAGTAGTTCGTGAAGACGATGAACTATTTGCAGAAGTTGCTTGGCAGCAAGTGTTTATAGGCCAAGGCCTTATTCCCGATGATTACAATAGTATTGTTGACTCATTAAGCAGTGAACAACTTAACGATTTATTTTCTACATTAAAAACTCTTATTACTTCAACGGTAGAACAATTACCTACTCATAAAGATTTTTTAGCAAAAATTAAAAAGGCCTAATGATGCGATTTTTAAATACACTTTTATTTGTAAATGCGTGCACCTTACCAACCATTAGCTATGCACTTGACGTCGAACCTGCCAATTGGTGGGTAGGCATGAATAAAAACACGATTAACATCATGGTGCATGAGCAAAATATTGCAAACGAGCAAATTAAATTAGCTAAATACAATGGCGTTAAGTTAAATAAAGTAACGCGCACAGATAACCCAAATTATGTGTTTTTGAATATTACTGTTACCGATGTCGCTAAAGCAGGAACGCTTAAATTTAATAGCAGCGAAGCGAGCCAAAGTTTTGAGTTTCCACTACTTGCGCGTGATAAAAACAGTGCAAAGCGCCAAGGCTTTACATCTAACGATACCCTTTATTTAATCAACCCAGATCGCTTTGCTAATGGTGATGAGCAAAACGATACTGTTCCTATCATGCTAGAAGCGGCAGATCCTAGTATAAAGGGCGGGCGTCACGGTGGTGATATACAAGGGGTTATAAACGCATTACCGTATTTAAACGATTTAGGCGTTACACAGCTTTGGTTAACGCCAGTACTTGAAAACAACATGCCAGATTACTCTTATCATGGTTATGCAATTACTGACTTTTATAAAGTTGACCCACGTATGGGCTCAAATCAGTTATATAAAACGCTCTCGGTAAAAGCAAAAAAGCAAGGCATAGGCCTTGTAATGGATATGGTACTAAACCATTTTGGGTCAGAGCATACATGGGTTAAAGATAAGCCTACCAAAGATTGGATTAACTTTAATGGTGAGTTTAAAAAAGGTAAAAACGCCACAAGCCATGCACGCCAAACTATACAAGATCCACACGCCAGTGAGTACGACAAGCGCCAATTTAACGATGGTTGGTTTGTAGAAACCATGCCTGATTTAAATCAGCGCCAACCACTGTTAAGCGAGTATTTAATTCAAAACGCTATTTGGTGGATTGAGTACGCTGATTTAAGCGGTATTCGTGTTGATACCTACTCTTACTCAGATAAAGCATTTTTGAGTGATTGGACAAAAGCCATTATGCAAGAATACCCAGATTTTAACATTGTAGGAGAAGAGTGGACATCTAATCCTGGAATTGCCTCTTATTGGCAACGTGGTAAAAATAATCAAGATGGTTATACATCAAGCCTACCAAGCGTGATGGACTTTTCTTTGCAAGAGTCGGTAATTCAAGCGCTAAATGAAGATGAAAGCTGGAATACGGGCTGGGTTAAAGTCTATGAGTCGTTGGCGAATGACTTTTTATACCCTGATACCAATAACATTATGGTATTTGCTGATAACCACGATATGAGCCGTGTATACACCGAGCTTGGACAAGATGTTGCAAAAACTAAAATGGCCATGACGTTATTTTTAACTACGCGCGGTATTGCACAAATGTATTACGGTACGGAGGTTTTATTAGATAACACTCCGAGTAAAGACCATGGTGATATTAGAATAGACTTTCCGGGTGGATTTAAAGGCCAAACAAGTAATGCATTTACAGGTAAAGGGCTTACCTTGCAGCAAAAAGACATGCACAAAACAATTAGTACCTTGCTTAACTTTAGAAAAAACAGCACAGCGCTAGATAAAGGCAAATTAGTGCACTTTACGCCTCAACAAGGTGTGTATAGTTATGCGCGTATTAGCGACGAGCAAACTGTATTGGTATTTATGAATAAAAACACAAAAGAGCTAACTAAAAATATTGAGTATATGCAGGAGGTAATACCAAAAAATGCTAAAGCGCTTAACTTATTTACCAACAAAACACAGTTGCTAGGTAATACAGTGGCTTTACCGCCAATGAGTGCAACGGTATTAGTTATAAATACCCCTTAATAGTTTACCTGAATACGTATGCAGCAACTGTATGGTTGCTGCACTAATCTTTAGTATAAAGTTATAAAAATACTGACAAAAAGACGCACAATGAAAAAATCAGTTTATGTACCCGCAATACTGTGTAGCGCACTTATTGCTATGGGTTGTTCAGAAAGTAACAAACCCGAGCAACCACATGCGCCAGCACAAACAAAAAACGAATTAACCAAGCCTGTTGTATACCAAGTATTTACTCGCCTATTTGGTAATACCAACACTTCTAATATGTCATGGGGCACTAAAGAGCAAAATGGTGTAGGCAAATTTGCCGATTTTAATGACGCAGCTTTAAAAGGTATAAAAGAGTTGGGTACCACACATGTTTGGTACACCGGCGTGCTACACCATGCGTTAGTTGGGGATTATACTGATTATGGGATTTCTCAAGATGACCCTGATGTAGTTAAAGGCAGGGCGGGCTCACCTTATGCTATTAAAGACTATTACGATGTAAACCCTGATTTAGCAGTTAATGTTACTCAACGCATGGATGAATTTAGCGCACTTATTGAGCGTACACATAACCATGGCATGAAAGTAATTATTGATATAGTGCCTAACCATGTAGCACGAAATTACCAATCCCTTGGCAAACCTAAAGGCGTTAAAGACTTTGGCGCGCAAGACTACACCACTAAAGCGTACGATAAAAATAATAACTTTTACTACGTACCAGGGCAGTCTTTTCAGGTGCCAACATCGCCAGAGTATAAAGTTTTAGGGGGTAATGAACACCCATTAGCGGATGGCTTTTTTGATGAAACTCCCGCTAAATGGACAGGTAATGGTGCCCGTGCAGCAAAACCCGATATAAATGACTGGTACGAAACAGTAAAAGTTAATTATGGCGTAAAGCCTGATGGCAGCTACGACTTTGTCCAATTGCCAAGTGAATACAAAAATAAAGACTACCGTGCTCATTATGCATTTTGGCAAGATAAAGAGCTTCCTAACAGCTGGTACAAATTTAGAGACATAGCACTTTTTTGGCTCGATAAAGGCGTTGATGGCTTTAGATACGACATGGCCGAAATGGTGCCCGTAGAGTTTTGGAGTTTTTTAAATTCGTCGATAAAAATGCAAAAAAGCGACGCCTTTTTGTTAGCTGAAGTTTACAACCCGCTAATGTACCGTGCGTATATTCACCAAGGTAAAATGGACTACCTTTACGACAAAGTAGGCTTTTACGACACACTAAAAGCCATTATGCAGGGTAAGCAAGCTGCTAATACTATTTTTGCAGCCCAAAGCCAAGTTACCGATATTGAAGCGCACATGCTGCACTTTTTAGAAAACCACGACGAGCAACGTATCGCAAGCCCTGACTTTGCAGGTAATGCTGCGTGGGGTAAACCGGCTATGGTGGTTTCAAACTTGATGAGCCGCGCACCCACGTTATTATATTTTGGCCAAGATGTGGGAGAGGATGGCTCAGAAAACGCAGGATTTGGCACAGCTACACGCACCAGTATTTTTGATTACATTGGCGTACCGGCGCATCAAGCGTGGATGAATAACGGCAAGTTTGACGGCGCTAATTTAACAAAAGAACAAGTAGCACTTCGTGATTACTATAAAGCCATTATGTCACTTAACAGCTTGCCTGCTGTAGTAGGTGGTGAAATGACAGAGCTTAACGTAACAAAAAGCGAGCGAGTTGTTGGCTTTATGCGCAAACTTGGCCAACAAACGCTGTACGTTTTAAGTAACTTTAGCAAACAACCTCAAACTATTACGGTTAACTTATCAAAAGCGCAATTAGCGGCACTTAGCGATCACACACAATTGCATGACTTACTTGAGCAGCATAGCACCGAGATCACATCAGGGTCGCAAGGCGCCACATTCACACTCACACTTGATGCATTTAGCAGCGCAGTATTAACAAATAAGGCTAATAATGAATAATCAAAATAATAGCGACAAGCCAAATTTAAGCTTTTGGCAAATATGGAACATGTGTTTTGGCTTTTTAGGCATACAGTTTGGTTTTGCCCTGCAAAACGGTAACGTGAGCCGTATATTTCAAACATTAGGTGCACAAGTAGATGACATACCCATTTTATGGGTTGCAGCACCGCTTACCGGTTTAATTGTACAGCCAATTATTGGTTACTGGAGCGATAAAACATGGGGACGTTTTGGCCGCCGTCGTCCGTTTTTCTTTGTAGGCGCGGTGTTAACAACGCTTTCATTATTTATTATGCCGCACTCGCCTACACTTTGGATTGCCGCAGGTATGTTATGGATTATGGATGCGTCAATCAACGTGACCATGGAACCGTTTAGAGCACTTGTAGGCGATAACTTGCCAGAAAAACAACGCGCTACCGGTTACGGTTTACAAAGCTTTTTTATTGGTATTGGTGCGGTACTAGCCTCAGCATTGCCATGGATGATGACTAATTGGTTTGATGTAAGCAATACGGCAGCGTCAGGGCAAATTCCTGAGTCTGTTAAATACTCATTTTATTGGGGTGGGGTTGTGTTACTCGTTGCTGTGCTTTGGACCGTTGCACGTACAAAAGAGTACAGCCCAGAACAATTAGCTGAGTTTGAAAAGCAAAGTGCTCAACCTACTATCAGCAAGCTGGTTGATATTAACTTTAATAAAGGCGCCATTATTTTTGTGGTGTTAGGTTTAGCAACCCTTGCATTAGTAATGGGGTTATCGCTTGAAAAAGAGCTTTACCTACTTGCTGGTGGTTTATTAGCGTTTGGTATTGTGCAGTGGATTGCAGCGGCCCTTAAAAGTGTTAATAAAACCCAAGGTGGTTTTTACCAAGTAGTACAAGATGTATTTACTATGCCAGAGGCCATGAAGCAGCTTGCATGGGTACAGTTTTTTAGCTGGTTTACGTTATTTGCCATGTGGATTTACACCACCGCCGCGGTAACAAGCTTTCATTATGGTAGTAGCGATGCAACCTCTAAAGCATTTAACGATGGTGCAGATTGGGTGGGTATTTTATTTGCCGCTTACAATGGTTTTGCCGCGATTGCCGCGATGTGTATTCCGTTTTTAGTTAAAAAAATGGGTTTAAAAGGCGCCCATTGTTTTAATTTATTACTGGGTGCATTAGGCCTTGGCAGCTTTATGTTTATTCAAGACCCTAAAATGTTACTTATTCCTATGATTGGAGTGGGCTTTGCGTGGGCGTCTATATTATCGCTGCCTTATGCCATGTTAAGTAACGCCTTACCAAGTAACAAAATGGGCGTTTACATGGGTATTTTTAACTTCTTTATTGTTATACCGCAGTTACTTGCCGCCAGTATTTTAGGGCTTATTTTACGTCACGCATTTTCAAATCAGCCTATTTACGCATTATTAATTGGCGCAGCCTCGTTCGTTGTTGCCGGCATTGCTGTAATGCGCGTTAAAAATTCTAATTAAGGACACACAATGAAAAAATATAACCTTATAACTGCCTCACTTTTAACATTGGGTTTAACTGCCTGTGGTGCACAAAACACAAGCACAGATAACAAAAATACCGCTGCACAGGTTAAATCAGCTCCTGGCGCACCAGGTGTAGAGCCATTTTGGGCTTATGCAGGTAAAACAGGGATTGGCACGTCTTACGAGCAATACCAAAAAGGCCAATACAGTGATTCAGCTGCAACAGGCGATGTATCTAAGGTATGGTTTTCAATTGCTAAAGGTATGATCACCGAAACCATGTTTGGGCTTATCCACCAAGCGCAAATTAAAGACATGCAGTTTGTTGTTACAGGTAAAGACTTTACTGTAACCGAAGCTGATGAATTAGATGTCACCATAGATTACTTATACAAAGATGCGCAAGGGCGCCCACTTTCGCTTGCCTACAAAGTAACAAGCACAGATAATCAAGGGCGCTTTAGCCTAGAAAAACACATATTTACCGACCCAGACGGGCAAACATTATTTGTTCGCAGTGTATTTAACACTGAACTTGAAGGGTTAAAAGCCTATGTTGTTGTAAACCCTTATATAAACAACAACGGGTTAGGTGACTTTGCTAAAACGACTGAGCAAGGCCTTGTAGCATGGGAAGACGATAACTATTTATCACTTCAATCAGCAACCCCTTTTAAAGCTAAAACAGTAGGTTTTACAGGCGAAAGCGATGGTATTAACGCACTTAAAACAACTCAAGCGCTAAACACTCATTATACAAATACTGGTGAAACTGCAGGTAACGTAAGTATGTTGGCAGAGCTTGGTGGAATAAGCGCTAACACCACCTTCGATTTAGCACTTAGCTTTGGTAAAACGCAGCAGCAAAGTATTCAGCAAGGCGAGAAAAGCTTAGCTAAAGGCTATCAAGCAGTGCTTGAACACTATAACGGTAAAGGTGAAGCGCTCGGCTGGCAAGATTACCTACAAAGCCTTAAACCACTTAATACCATGGTTGAGCAAACCGCCGATAACGGTAAGCTTTTATACACCAGTGCCATGGTTTTAAAGGCACAAGAAGATAAAACCAATGCCGGTGCGCTTATTGCGTCATTGTCAAACCCATGGGGCGAAACCGTATCTGCTAAAGAAGGCTCAACCGGTTATAAAGCGGTATGGGTGCGCGACTTTTACCAAGTAGCCATGGCATTTATGGCGCTCGGCGATACCGCCACCGCAAAAACAGCATTCGAATACCTTGAAAAAGTACAAGTAAACAGCAAAACCCCGGGCAATAACGGCGATACAGGCTGGTTTTTACAAAAAACACATGTAGATGGTGAGCTTGAATGGGTAGGTGTACAACTAGATCAAACAGCTATGCCTATAATGCTTGCTTGGAAGTTACACAAAGCCAATGTACTTAGCGATGAAGAGCTAAAAAGCTGGTACAGCAAAATGTTAAAGCCCGCGGCTGATTTTTTAGTTGATGGCGGCCTTGCTAAAATTTTATGGAACGATACGCAAATTACACCACCGGCAACCCAACAAGAACGCTGGGAAGAGCAAGAAGGTTATTCGCCTTCGACTACTGCGGCAATAGTCGCTGGCCTTATTACAGCCAGTGATATAGCAACGCTTAGTGGCGATGATAAAAACGCAAAGCGCTACTTAGATACGGCTAAAAAGTATAACAACGATATTGAATCGCACATGTTTACCACTAAAGGTAACTTAAAAGGCGAAAATAGTGATGGTGAATACTTTATTCGCATAGGCCAAGATACCGATGGAAACTCAGACACTAAAATTAACGCTAATAATGGCCGTGAAGGGTTTAATAAAAAGCAAATTTTAGATGGTGGGTTTTTAGAACTAGTACGTTATGGTGTACGTGGTGCTAACGACGAAAGCATTGTTAAAACACTGCCTGAGTACGATGATGAAACGCTTGAAGATAACCTACAAGTTAAATACAGCTTTAGCTTTGACGATGGTAGCGGCACATTTGCAGGCTACCGCCGCTACGGTAATGATGGCTACGGTGAAGATGAAGTAACAGGCACTAATTACGCAGAAGTCGGCAGCAACACACCAGGCCAACGCGGTCGTGTATGGCCATTTTTTACAGGTGAACGTGGCCATTATGAAATAGCTGCTGCCAATGCAAACAACGCCCTTGATGATGCAAAACAAGCCCAAATCAAAAACAGCTATGTTAAAGGCTTAGAGCAATTTGCCAATAATGGCCTAATGCTACCAGAGCAAGTATGGGATGGCGTAGGTGTAAATAAAGCAGGTTATAAGCTAGGTGAGGGTACTAATTCAGCAACACCACTGGCATGGACACATGCTGAGTATGTTAAACTGGTTCGTTCATTGAGTGATAAACAAGTATGGGATCATTACCCAGTTGTAGAGAAAGCCTTAAAGTAGAGTTACTTTGAAAAATTTAAAAGCCATGGTTAATAGCCGTGGCTTTTAGGTTTTAAAATGAGGCTTGAACGTTAAGCTGTTATATTAGTTTTAGTTATAGTGACTTAGCTGCTCCCCCTGGCAATCAATGCTGGTGGTAAAAGGGTGCTTTGTACTTCTTCTTCACGTATTAATTTAAGTAGGTTTTCTACTAGCATTTGCCCTGCAACGGTAGTGTCTTGCGCTATTGTAGTAAGCGGTGGATTAATATAGCTCGCAATAGCTATGTTATCAAAGCCCACAACGGCCACATCGGTAGGTACTTTTATGTTGGCTTCTTTAAGTGCGCGAATAGCGCCAATTGCGATTAAATCACTGGCGGCAAATAGTGCGTTAAACTTAATGTTATTAGCAATAAGTGAGCGTGTTGCATGATATCCCGACTCCTCAGTAGAGATAGCGTTAGCCATTTTTCGCTCATTTACAGTTACGTTATTAGCTAACAGCTCGTCTTTAAAGCCTTCAAAGCGAGCAAAAAACTCTGGACTGTGATCAGATGCATCGCCAATAAATGCACAATCTGTACGGCTATGAGCAATTAAATGAGCTGCTGCAAGTTTGCCTCCGCCGTAATTATCACAGCATACGGTGAGATCTGGGCGGTTATCTACAGTTGCCCCCCAACAAACAAACTTGGTATTTTGATCGAGTAGGGTTTTAAATTTTGGTTGAAAGTCTATGTAATCACCGTAGCCGAGTAAAATTATGCCATCGGCTCTGTGGCTATCCTCGTAATCTGCTTGCCAATCAGCACTTGCAGATTGAAACGAAACCAGCAAATCGTAACCTTCTTTTGCACATGCGCGAGTAATACTGCCAAGCATAGATAAAAAGAATGGGTTTATTTGTGATTCGTCAGAGGTAGGGTCTTCGAATAATAATAAAGCTAGAGTACTGCTTTGCTGAGTACGTAGGTTACTAGCATTTTTATCAACTTTATAATTAAGTTGCTTTGCTATGTCGTGCACGCGCTTGCGAGTTTCTTCATTAACAAGAGGGCTGTTACGTAAAGCACGAGATACCGTTGATTGTGAAACCCCTGCATAATGGGCGATGTCAAATGAGGTGGCTTTACCTTTCATTGTTACAACTTAATTAAATGCTAAATAATTGTGTCATTTTCGACTATTAATGAATTATTTCAAGCTTTTTACGATTTATTATTGATCTAGCCCTGACACCGGTGTCATAATGTCAATGTTTTATCATTTTGTTGTCAAAACGTATTAGCTGCTACTTAAAGTGGCAGCCTTTTTTACTGTGATAGCTACTTTGAGGTGATAGCTCAAAGTGTATAAATAACAACGCAATGCCGTTGTAAAATAATAAGCATAAGCCGCTTACACAAAAGAGATAATACCATGAGCCAAAATTCTTCTGCCCAGTTTACTCCCATTTTAGTCGCCGATATAGGCGGTACTAACGCTCGCTTTGCATTAATCACCGATTTTAACGAGCAATCAAAGCAATTTGTTATTGAGCATATTAACATATTTCCTAGTGCAAACTTTGGTTCTTTAGAAAGCGCTCTTGAACAGTATTTAACAACTATTCCCCACGTAACGCCAACTCACGCATGTTTGGCAGTTGCAGGCCCAATAAAAGCAGGCCAAGTACATTTAACAAATTTAGGTTGGCACTTTAGTGTTAACGAGTTTAAAGCACATTTTAATCTAACTCAGTTAGAAGTGATTAATGATTTTGCTGCATTTGCCTATGCCGCTCCTTATTTAGACTCAACGCAGAATATTACCATTAAACCAGGGCAAGCCGATGCTAACGCGAATATAGGTGTAATGGGCCCAGGTACAGGTTTTGGCGCTGCGTGCTTAGTGCGTACCGCGCAATCTACGGCAGTGTTAAGCTCTGAAGGCGGCCATATGACGCTTGCACCGGTAAATGAGCTTGATTCTTTATTAATAAATGAGCTTCGTAAAGAGCATCCTCATGTTTCAATCGAAACTATTTTTTCAGGCCCAGGTATTGCTCATTTATACAAAGCAATGGCTGCAGTGAAAGGTGTTCCAGCTAAAAATTTAGATGCCGCGCAAATTAGCAGCTTGGCTAACAGCGGCGAGTGTGAAGTGTGTGATGCAACACTTAACCAATTTTGTGATTGGATAGGCAGTGTGGCTGGCGACTTAGCAGTAGTGTATGGGGCATTGGGTGGATTGTTTATAGGCGGTGGTATTTTACCTCGTATGCAAAGCAGATTAATAGAGAGCCGTTTTGTAGAGCGTTTTTCGCAAAAAGGTGTAATGTCTCAATATGCAGGCCAAATTCCGGTTACGCTAGTAACACAAGATAACATTCCGCTTATTGGCGCTGGTGCGTGTTTATATAACAGCAAATAGTTTTTTGCTTAATGGTTGTATTTGGATAATGAACAAATGAAAAAAGTAACCATAAATAGTGTAGCAAGCCATGCGGGCGTTTCTAAAAAAACGGTATCGCGGGTTTTAAATAACGAGCCTAACGTAAGTGCTGCCACACGCGAAAAAGTGCTTAAAGTATTTAAAGAGCTTGATTATACGCCAAACCCAATAGCACGCGGACTTGCGCAAAATCGTAGCTTTATTATTGGCTGTTTGTACGATAACCCAAGTAAAAGTTATATAACGCGAGTGCAAACAGGTGCACTTGCTGCCTGTAAAGAGAATAACTACAACTTATTAATACACCCATGCGAATTACGTGGCGATGATTTAATTAACGATATAGAACAGTTATTACAAACATCACGTTTAGATGGCGTTGTACTTACTCCGCCATTTGGTGATTTTGAAAAGCTCGCTAATTTTTTAAAAGCTAAAAAAATACCGTATGCACGCGTAGCATCAGCACTGCTCGAAGATGATTCAATTTCAGTGCGTAGTAACGATGAGCAGGGCGCTTATGAAATCACTGAGCATTTAATTTCGCTTGGTCACAAATCTATTGCCTTTATTAAAGGGCACCCTGATCACAGTGCAACTCAGCAGCGCTTTAAAGGTTACAGACGAGCTTTAGCTAGTCATGGAATAGAATTTGACGAGCGCTTGGTAGAAGAGGGTAACTTTAGTTATCACTCAGGTGTAGATAGTGCACGCAGTATTTTAGATTTATCACCAAGGCCTACGGCTGTATTTGCATCGAACGATTACATGGCGGCAGCGGTACTAAAGCTTGCCACACAACGCCAATTACGCGTGCCAGATGATATATCTATAGCAGGGTTTGATAACGCGCCAATTGCACGCCACATTTGGCCAGGCTTAACAACTATTGCACAGCCAGTTGAAGAAATGACTAAACAGGCTGTAACACAGCTTATTTCGCATATATCACAACCTCAAGAACAGCCGTATCAGGTAACACTTGAATCACGACTAATAACGCGAGAGTCCACAGCGGTCATAAAGTAAACTTTATTTGTTTTTCACAGTAACCCGAATATGAGTGACGCTTATTCGGGTTTTTTTTGTGCGGATTTTAGTAAATAAACTAAAATTACTATGTTCATTAATTGGTCACGTTAAAATTTTACACTATTTTTGTTACCCAGGGTTGACACCGGTGTCAATGCTATGCGTTAATACAGTGACACCGGTGTCAGGGTTGTTGTGAGAGGCTCCCTGGTAGCGTACCTTTGAACGGGTAAATCAAAGATGCTCAGGGCAGTTATTTACGTGGAGTCTGTAATTGCTACTGAGCCTTTTTCCTCTAACTAATAGAGATGAGCTAAATTATGTTGCACCCTCGCATTGAAGAAGTCACCCAACGCGTTATCGAACGCAGTAAACAAACCCGTCAAGATTATTTAGATCGTATTTCGCACGCAAAAAAACAAACAAGAGTTCGTGCCGGACTAGGCTGCGGAAACATCGCTCACGTTATGGCTGCGTGTAGCAGCGACGACAAAGCGCGCTTAAAGGCTGATGAGCAGCCTAATCTTGCTATTATCAACTCATATAACGATATGCTTTCGGCCCATGTGCCATACAAAGACTACCCAGATTTAATTAAAGACCTTGCAACTAAGTACGACGCAACAGCACAAGTTGCTGGTGGCGTACCTGCAATGTGTGATGGTGTTACGCAAGGGCGTGACGGCATGGAACTATCGCTTTTTTCTCGCGATGTTATTGCAATGTCTACAGCTATTTCATTATCGCATGACGTGTTTGATGGCGTATTTTGTTTAGGCGTGTGTGACAAAATTGTCCCTGGTTTATTAATTGGCGCATTATCATTTGGCCATTTACCTGTGTTCTTTTTACCAGCAGGCCCAATGCAATCTGGTATCCCAAATAAAGAAAAAGCACGTATTCGTCAAAAGTTTGCACAAGGCTTAGTAAGCCGCGAAGACTTGCTAGAAGCTGAAAGCGCGTCTTACCACAGCGCGGGTACTTGTACGTTTTACGGTACTGCTAACTCAAACCAAATGCTTATGGAAATAATGGGCTTGCACCTTCCAGGTAGCTCATTTATCAACCCATACACAGAGCTTCGCGATGGACTAACAGGTAATGCTGTAGAAACCATGCTTAAGCAACTTACAGATGATAAAGAAAGCCCATGTTTAGCAGATGTGATCAGCGAAAAAACCATTATTAATGGTTTAGTTGGCTTGCTTTCAACAGGTGGCTCTACTAACCACGCTATTCATATTGTTGCTATTGCAAAAGCGGCTGGTATTCAAGTTACTTGGAAAGACATGTCTGATTTATCAGAAGTTGTTCCACTACTTACGCGTATTTACCCGAACGGCTCAGCAGATGTAAATCACTTTCAAGCTGCAGGCGGAATGGGCTTTTTAATGCGTGAACTTGCAAGCGCTGGCTATTTACATACCGATGTTAAAACAATGCTAGGTGATGGCCTTGCACCGTACATGACAGAGCCGCGTCTTGATAAAGACGAAAGCTTAATCATGAGCGATTCAAATGGCCCAACTAAAGTTAAATGGGTAGATTGTCCTGAAAACTCTCTTGATGAAGAAGTACTTCGCCCAATTAACAACCCATTTAGCAAGCAAGGTGGCTTACAACTACTTACTGGTAACTTAGGTAAAGCAGTAATTAAAGTATCTGCTGTAGCAACCGAGCACCAAGTAGTAACAGCGCCTGCTAAAGTATTTAGCTCACAAGGCGAACTGCAAGAGGCATATAGCCGTGGCGAATTAAACCAAGACTTTATTGCTGTACTTAAAGAGCAAGGCCCTAAAGCTAAAGGTATGCCAGAGCTTCATAAATTAACGCCGGTAATGGCAACCCTTCAAGACGAAGGCTTTAAAGTAGCCATTGTTACTGATGGTCGTATGTCGGGTGCATCAGGTAAAGTGCCTGCTGCAATCCACTTAGCGCCAGAAGCTGTTGAAGGTGGCATTATTGCAAAAATTCACGAAGGTGATTTAGTAACTCTAGATGCGCCTAACGGAATATTAAAAGTACATGTTAGCGATGAAGAACTTGCTAAGCGTGAACTACAACTTAGCCAACCAAGCTTAACGTTTGGTACAGGCCGAGAGTTATTTACTGGATTTAGAAATATTGTAAGCAGCGCCGATTTAGGTGCGAGTGCTTTTGGACTTGAATAATAATTGCCACACACTGGGTAATGAGGAACAAGTAATGAGTATTGAAAAAATCTTAGCATCGGCACCCGTAGTGCCAGTGGTTGTAATCGAAAAACTAGAAGATGCAGCACCACTAGCTAGAGCGTTATATAATGGTGGCTTAAAAGCCCTTGAAATTACGCTACGTACACCTGTTGCTGTTGAAGCAGTAAAACTTATGAAGGCAGAAGTTCCAGAAGCTTTCGTTGGTACAGGTACAGTGGTTGATAAAGCAAGCTTTGACGCTTCAGTAGAAGCGGGCGCTGATTTTATGGTAAGCCCAGGCGTAAGTGATGAATTATTAGCATTGGCTAAAAATTCAGATATTCCATTTTTACCTGGTGCTGCAACTGCGAGCGAAGTTATGCAGTTAGCAAGTCATGGTTTTAAGTATTTAAAATTCTTCCCAGCTGAAGCCGCTGGCGGAACAGCAATGCTTAAGTCGATTGGTGGCCCATTACCACATATTACTTTTTGCCCAACCGGTGGCATTAGCCTAGCAACTGCACCTAACTACTTAGCGCTTAAAAACGTTATTTGTGTTGGTGGTACGTGGATGCTAGATAAACAACTTATTGAAAATAAAGACTGGCAAGCCATTGAAGCGCTTGCTCGCCAAGCAAGTGAACTTAAATAGGAGTCTAAAATGATTAATGTAGCAATTAACGGTTATGGTCGTATCGGTCGCAATGTATTACGAGCGCTTTACGAGTCAGCACAAAACAGTGAAATTAAAATTGTAGCAATTAACGATTTAGCACCTGCTAACGTAAATGCACACTTAACACAGTTTGACTCAGTTCATGGTCAATTTTCTAAAAAAGTAACACTTGCAGATAACACCATGCTAATAGGTGATGACGTAATTACGCTTACTCAAGAGCGTGACCCTGCAAACTTACCGTGGAAAGAGCTAAACGTAGATATCGTTTTAGAATGTACGGGATTTTTCACTAAGCGTGAAGACGCGGCTAAGCACATTACAGCTGGTGCTAAAAAAGTAATTGTATCAGCACCTGGTAAAGACCTAGACGCAACTGTAGTACATGGTGTTAACAGCGACGTAATTAACGCTGATAGCAACATCATCTCTAACGCTTCTTGTACTACTAACTGTTTAGCGCCAATTGCAAAAGCAATTAACGACACAGTAGGTATTGAACAAGGTAGCATGACAACAATTCATGCTTACACAAACGATCAAAACTTATCTGACGTTTATCACCCAGATCTATACCGTGCGCGTAGTGCAACACAATCTATGATCCCAACTAAAACAGGTGCTGCTGCAGCTGTTGGCTTAGTACTTCCTGAGCTTGCGGGTAAATTAGACGGTATGTCGGTACGTGTACCTACTATCAATGTTTCTTTAGTAGACTTTACGTTTATCACTAAACGCGACACAACAGCTGAAGAAATCAACGAAGTAATGAAAGCCGCAGCAACGGGTTCAATGAAAGAGATCTTAGAATACAACGAGCTTCCGCTTGTTTCTATCGATTTTAATCACAACCCAGCTTCATCAATTTTTGATGCAACGCAAACTAAAGCTGATGGCAAATTAGTTAAAGTAATGGCTTGGTACGACAACGAGTGGGGTTTCTCAAACCGCATGTTAGACCAAGTTAAAGCATTAGGTCAGTACTTATAATTGACCCTGTAAAAGTTTAGCTTTATCCAACCAAGCCGCGTATATCGCGGCTTTTTTGTATTTATAGAACATTTATATTTAACCTCCAAATCTAAAAACTCAAGCTCCCTAATTTACAAAGTTAACAATAAGTACAGATGTAACTGGTGTGTTTACAGTTGTTTACAAATGAAAAGCATGGTTCTTAATTTTAATTTAGCTATATGTCATTGAATTTAATTGTTTTTATGTTTGAATTCAACTTTTCAATTAACACTTACTATCTTGTTTATGTTTTTGAAGCCCCTCGATGTTGAAATTATGGTTTTATTAATACTATTATTAACAGCTAGTTAACGTTGTTAGGTGTTGACTGGTTTCATAATTATAAAAACCATAGGTAGCTATGGCCCAGGGAGAAATAAATGTTTAATAATAAAGTATCTAAAGCAGTCAGTTTAGCATTAGCATGCTCAGCTCTGTCTTACACATCGTTCTCATTTGCAGCAGAAGAAGAAAGTGCAGAAAAAGTAGAAAGAATCCAGGTTACTGGTTCTCGTATCAGAACTGATAGCTTTGCTAGTGAAGTTCCAATCGATATTATCACTGTAGAGGATGCCGAAAATGAAGGTATTAAAACGCTTGGTGACTTGTTAAGAACTAGTACAGCAGCTGCTGGTTCAAACCAAATTACTTCTGCGCTTAGTGTTGGATATGTTACTGCTGGTGGTAAAGGAACAGAAACTGTTTCACTTCGTGGTTTAGGTGCATCTCGTACGCTTATTCTATTAAATGGCCGTAGAGCAGGCCCTGCAGGTACTCGCGGAGAAGTTTCAGGCTTCGATTTAAATACTATCCCACTTTCTACTGTAGAGCGTGTTGAAATTTTAAAAGATGGTGCCTCATCTTTATACGGTTCAGATGCAGTTGCGGGTGTTATAAATATTATTACTAAAAAAGGCGACTCAAAAACAGTGACTGTTGATGTTAGCCAACCATTTGAATCAGGTGGTGAAGAACAACGTATAAACTTCTCTTACGGTGAAGAATTTAGTAAAGGTTCTTTTCGTGTAACAGCAGATTATAAAATTACAAAAGAATTAAAACGCGGAGACCGTGATTTTCTTGATTGTTCTGAAAGATTATTAACATATGAAGACGGCTCTTCAGCGGATCCTATCGATCCTCGTACTGGTGAAGCTCACTGTAATGAAACAGGTTATGGATTATGGGTATATAGTGGTGGAGCTTCTAATATAATTGGCAGTGGTCCGCAGCTTGCTTATGATTACGATGGATTCTTTGGTAATAATGGTTACAGTAACTATAACACCACAGCTTCAGAAGCTGGTGATTTAAGAACGCCTGATGGTTGGTACCCAGTTTCTTATGATAAAGAAAGTGATGGTTGGTGGAATATGGATCATCCGTTCCGCGATGAAGAAACCATGAACCCAGAAAATAAAGTATGGTCAGTATATGCGTTAGGTGATTATCAAATTACTGACGATATTACAGCTTATGCAGAGTTTATTCATAGCTCTAGGAATACAAAGACCCAAAGCTACCGTCAATTTTGGACTGCTGATGTTGGCATAATCCCAGCTGATAACTTTGATGGTTTCTCTGGAGACGCTTACTTCCTACCAGTAGCTTTATCAGACCATTATTCTTCAGATACCACTGTAGATTATACCCGTGTTGTTTTAGGTGCTACTGGTAGTATTGGTTTTTGGGATTGGGATGTTTCTTACCAGAATAGTTATAACGACGGTGAATATAAAAATGATATTTTTTACCGTGACTCATTGGTTATGGCTCAGCTAAATACTGCAAACGGCACATCGTGTAATGGTGAAGTTACAGAGTTTTCAAATAAAACTTGTGTAGATTTACCATGGACTGATCCTCAGTTCTTATACGGTAACCCTTCTGATGAAGTTAGAAACTTTATCTTTGGTGAAGATATTGGTAATACTGTTTATAAGCAGCAAACTTTTGAAGCTTATATGACTGGCGATATAGTGGAAGTTCCTGCAGGTTCAATTGCGACTGCATTTGGTATTTCAATCCAAAAAGACGAAATTGATGATACTCCTGGTGAAAACACGCTAAACGGAAACTCATGGGGCTTATCAGGAGCAGGTAAAACTGCTGGTTCTCAAATTTCTCGTGCGGTATATGCTGAGTTTAAAGTTCCACTAATTAATGATATGGATTATGTTGATTCATTAGATCTAACAGCATCAGCACGTTGGACTGATGTGTCTACTTACGGCAATGATACAACGTTTAAGCTAGGTTTGAACTGGGTTATTGTTGATGGTCTAAGTGTTCGTGCAAATCGTGGTTCTTCTTTCCGCTCTCCTGCATTGTTTGAGCTATTCTTAGCAGACCAATCTGGCTTTAGTGGTCAGTTATCGATTGACCCGTGTTTAGATTGGGCTAATGAACAAGCGGCAGGTAATATCACTGATACTGTAGCTAATAACTGTCAAGCTGCGGGTATTCCTGCTGATTACACTGCTGGCGGAAGCTCTGCAATTATCTACACTAGCGGTGGTGCTGGTCGCTTGAAAGCTGAAACAGCAATAAATGAAAACATTGGTGTTGTATGGACTAGTCCTGAAGATACTTTTGCTGCGTCAATTGATTACTATGACATTGTAATCTCTGATGAAGTAACTAGTTTATCTGGTAGCCAAATAACGAGCAGATGTTTTGAATCTAAAGATTTCGCAAACGAGCCTCTATGTGATCTATTTACTCGCCGCAACGGTGATAACAATGATTACGGTATAGATGAAGTTAGAAGTGGTTATGTAAATGTTGCAAACCAAATTGCACGTGGTGTTGATTACAACTTTACTTATCAAGATGATTTTGATTTTGGTTCACTTCGTATGCGCCTAGAGCATACAATGCAAATTGAACGTAAATATAAGTTATTTGAAGACAGTGAAGAAAATAACTACGTAGGTGAATTAGGTGAGCCTAAGCATACTGGTAATGTTTCTTTAACTTACTCAAAAGATGACTACAGCTTAACGTGGACAACTCGTTATGTAGATTCAACTAATGATTACGAATACTACAATGATTCGAAAGAAACTACTTATCAAGGTGAAACTGTTTATGCTACTCGTGAGACAAGATGGGTAACCTATCATTCACTTTCTGGTACAGTTGATACTGATATGGGACTTAAAGTAACAGCAGGTATTGCTAACTTATTTGATGAAGAGCCTCCTATTTTATCAGCTAGTGGTACTTTAAATGTTGGTAATGCGGCATTGTATTCTCAATATGACAGAGTTGGTCGTCGTTTCTTTGCGAACGTAACTTATAGCTTCTAATTATTGGATATTTCTAAAGCTCTCAATATGAGAGCTTTTTTATTTTAAGGACGTAAATAAATGTATTTCTCTCGGTTGTTTTTTTTGTTGATTTTAATATGTTCGTTCAATGTAAGTGCGGTTAAAGTGGAGCAATCTGTTTTATCTGCTTACGCTAAACATTCACAATTTATTGATATTAAAATATCGCCATCGGGTGATTATATCGCATCAACATCACGTAATGATGAAGGTGTGATTAGCTTAACGGTATTAGATTTAAATAAAAATGAAATTATATCCGTAACACGAGGCAAGGGTAATGAATCTGTAAGTACATTTACATGGTTAAATGAAGAAAGATTATTACTTACTATGGCAAGAGAAGTCGGATCGTTTGAGCTACCAAGACCCACTGGTGAACTTATAGCAATGGATGCAAATGGTAAAAGAAAAGTCATCTTAACAGGCCCTCGTTCTAAAACTGGGGATATTAGGTTCTCATCTATTATTGATATTTTACCAACTGAACCAGATCAAGTGTTGATTTATAGCGTGGAATGGACTGCGTCTGAGCCATATTTAGACTTATATAGAATGAAAGTAACTACAGGTCGTAAACGTAGCTTAGGTAGGGTTCCTATGCGAGTTTACAAAGGAAGCGGTGTTGCTGTTTACACTAATAAAACTGGCGAACCATTAGCAGCCCAAGGCATCGATCCTAATAGAGGTAATAAAGCAGTACTTATGGCCCGTTTAAGTATTGATGATGATTGGAAGGTTATACTTGAAACTAATCAATATGAAGGCTCTTTTACTCCACTAAAATTTATTGATAATGAAACTTTAATAGGTTTAAGTGATTTAGAAACTGATACACAATCAATAGCAACATTAAACATAAGAACTAAGAAGCACACTGTGCTGGCATCACATAATGAAGCTGATTTATCCCCTGTGTTTAGTGTTAAAACAGGCCAAGCAGATGAGATAGTCGCAGGGGCATATGAGTATGATGAGGTAGGTATCGTATTTCTCGATGATGTAGACGATCCTGCAAATCAAGCTCTTATTAAGAGCTTAATGGGCACTTTTAAAAATCAAAATGTACGTGTTACTTCTTCTACGTACGACAATAAAACAATGATATTGAGTGTTTCATCAGCTAATACTCCTCAAAAGTTTTATGTGTATGATAATGAAAAACGTAAACTTTCAGTATTAACAGCTAGCAAACCATGGCTAAAATCTTCTTTAGTTCCGAAAACACAAATCATTACTTATAAAAATCGTGATGGTGACCTTTTAACAGGGCTTTTAACGTTACCGAAAGATAAATCGACTAATTTACCGCTTATCTTATTACCTCACGGTGGCCCACATGGAGTTCAAGACTCAATAGCAAATTTGAATTCAGATGTAAAAGTACTCTCTAGTCACGGCTACGCTGTTTTTCAGCCAAACTATAGAGGCTCAGGTGGATATGGTCGCTCATTTTTAACGAGCGGTTTTAAAAACTGGGGGACATCTATGATTGATGACATGACTGACGGCACCCGAACACTTATAAAACAAGGTATTGTCGATAAAACCAGAATGTGTGTTTATGGCGGTTCTTATGGTGGTTATGCAGCACTTCAAAGTGTTATTAGAGAGCCAGAACTGTATAAATGCACAATAGGTTTTGTAGGTGTTTATGATTTAGATTTAATGTACACCGAGGGAGATATTAAAGAGAATGAATCAGGTACTAACTATCTAGATACAGTATTACCTTCAGGTAATCAAAGAATTGCTCAATCACCAGTACATAATGTAGATAAAATTAAAGTGCCTGTTTTTATTATCCAGGGTGAAGAAGATGTTCGAGTACCGAAAGAACATGCATTTAGGTTAAGAGATGAGCTTAAAAAGCGCAATATGCCTTTCGAGTGGATGATGAAAAGCGGTGAAGGGCATGGTTTTTATAAGCCAGAAAATAATATTGAGCGTTGGACTGAAATGCTTGATTTTCTTCATAAACACATAGGTAAATAGTTTCTATACTATATAAATAAAGCCACTCAATGAGTGGCTTTTTGTTTTGTGGTTTTTAACTGATAGGGGTTCTTTAAAGCTCTGCTGAGTATATTAAAAGCGTGAGCAATTTTAAGGTCTACCTAGCTTAATTTTGATTCAATTATCTTAAAATTTGGTCTTTTTGAAATCTCATGTTGCTTTGCCAGCTGAGCTATATGGGACATTTTACCAAATAGTTCGCTTTGCTTATCTGCTGTGCTAACAGTACTTAGTAAATCCTCAATTAAACACCCAAAAGCGCGCACTTCTATTAATTGTATTTGCTGTTGCTGATATATCCTGAGCATAGCTAAGTTTGTAGCCGCACCAAAATCGCCAAATAAAACGTCATATTGTTCATTTATCATGGTGTTGTGTGCGTAAATATCGCCATGGCTTACGTAATTGTCATGTAGGTGAGTTAGCGTATTTGCCATCTGTTTTGCTATTTTATAAACAGCTTCAATAGGGTAATTACAACCATCATTAAATGTATCGCGGGTACACGTTTCTAAACTTGGTGGTAAACCCAAATTTGTATAATTGGTATCTATTAATTCCATTACTAAGCCAAGCTGTGTGCTTTGCTCTATATAGCTTAATACATTTATTAGGTTTGTATGATTTGCAGCTTGTAGGCAACAATTTACTTCATCAAGTGGGTAGCCATCGCTTGTAATTGCTCCTTTAAAAAGCTTTACCGCCACATTGTTATTTTCTGCATTTGCAAGGTGTATAACGCCCGATGCACCTTGGCCTATTACTTTTTTAAGCTGAAAATTTTCAAGCGGGGTATTTTGTAAAGTACTTTTAGTTAAGCACTCAGCTTTATTAAATTTATTACCTGCAAAGGCTAGCCAGGCAAGTTTTGGTAATTCTAATAGCCAATCATCAATTTTTGTTAAGTTGTTTGCAGAGAGCCTTACAAGCTCTAAATTAGTACAGTTAGCCATGCTTGTCGGTAAATGTTTTAGGTTATTACCTGCAAGCGCAAGCTTTTTAAGCTGGGTGTAATTACCAAAGTCTTCAGGCAGTTCGCTTAACGTGTTATCGGTGAGTATTAACCATTCAATATGTTTTGGTAGGCTTTTTAGTTCAAACTCTGAAATTTGATTACCTTTAAACGCGACCGTAATTAGGGCAGGGCATTTAGCGAGCACTTTAGGAATATGCTTAAACTGGTTAAACGATAAAAACACGCGTTTTAAACGGTGCAAACATGTAAACTCAGCTGGTAAATCAGATAAATTATTATTTGATAAATCGAGTACTTCTAAGGTATCTGCAAGGGTAAAGATTTCAGGTGGAAATTCAGTCAACTCTTCAACGAGTTGCAAATGTGTTACGCCATTTAACTTACCAGCTTTAAGCTCTGCAAGGGTATTCATAAATTTTCACAAGCCTTTTAAAATGAAAAAGCCAACATCTCTGTTGGCTTAAATTTAAACTATAAAAAGTTTAGAATTGTGCGTTATGGTAAACGTTTTGTACGTCGTCACAGTCTTCAAGCATAGCTAAAAAGCGTTCCATTACTTCAACATCTTCACCTTCAATAGGCGCTTCAATTTGTGGAACAAAGGCAATTAAATCCTCGTCAAATTCTGTAACGCCCATTTCTTCAAGTGCTGTGCGTGTGTTGTTGTATTCAGTATGCGGAGCAAAAACAGTTACTTTGCCGTCTTCAACTTCTACATCTGTTACATCTACATCAGCCATCATTAATGCTTCAAGTACTGCTTCGTCGTCATCACCGTCAAAAACAAAAATAGCAAGGTGATCAAATAAATGTGAAACCGAATTTTGTGCGCCAATTTTAGCATTTGCTTTTGTAAAACAAACACGCACATCAGCAAAGGTACGTTTGTTGTTGTCTGTTAAACAATCAACAATAATCATACAGTTACCTGGGCCGTAGCCTTCGTAACGAGTTGCTGCGTAATCTTCACCGCCACCACCTTTGGCTTTATCTATAGCTCGGTCAATTACGTGTGCTGGTACTTGGTCTTTTTTAGCGCGTTCAATTAAACGGCGTAGTGCTAGGTTACCATCTGGATCTACACCACCGTTTTTAGCGCATATGTAAATTTCTTTACCGTACTTAGAATAAACTTTAGTTTTAGCACCCGCAGTTTTAGCCATTGAATCTTTTTTGTTTTGGTAAGCTCTTCCCATCTGCGTTTCGCCTTAATGTATTTAAATAATAGAATAAAATTGCAAGGCGGTATTCTAAAGGTAAAGCCGCCTTATCGCCAGTAAATGGGCGTAATTAACCTAAACTGTGGATAATAAACCTATCTCTAGCTGCTATTTTTAGCGCTAACTGTGTTGAATTTACTTGCAATAGGCTAGCTATTGACGCGTAAATTCGCCTTGTTTTCACTGAAAACCGCTAGCTAGAGAAAATAAACTTAAGTATCACCTTGATTCAATATGTTAGTAACTTTCTTAACCAAAGTTCAGGTTAATTAATCTTCCTGCTGTTGTAATTGCCACATTTGTGCATATTGGCCATTCTTTAATAAAAGTGCTGAATGCGTGCCTTGCTCAACAAGCTCACCTTTATTAAATACCAGTATGTTATCGGCGTCTATAATGGTTGAAAGCCTATGAGCAATCACCACGCTGGTATGGTTTTGAGTAACTGCACGCATTGCATTTAATATTGCTTGTTCAGCGTGCGAGTCGAGTGCTGAGGTTGCTTCATCAAATATTAAAATAGGGGAGCGCTTTAAAATAGCGCGTGCAATGGCAATACGTTGTTTTTCGCCGCCTGATACCTTTAAACCCCGTTCGCCAACCAGTGTTTTATCGCCGTTTTCTAATGTTGAAATAAAGTCTTTTAAGTATGCCATTTCTATTGCTTTATCTATTTCAGCATCGCTCGCTGAGGGTCTGCCATAGGCTATGTTTTCTCGTATGGTGGTATTAAATAGCACAGTGTCTTGTGGCACTATAGCAATGGCGCTGCGCAGGCTATTAAGTGTAACTGAATCTATGGCTTGGTTATCTATAGTAATAGTGCCCGAGCTCACATCGTAAAAGCGATAAAGTAACCGTGCTAATGAGCTTTTACCTGCGCCACTTGCCCCTACAACAGCGACTTTACTGCCTGCATTTATTTTAAAGCTAATATCATTGAGTATTGGGCGACTGGCATTGTAACTAAAGCTTACATTATTAAACGCTATGTCGCCGTTAGTAAGTATTAGGTTTTGTGCATTAGGTCGCTCAATGACTTGTGGCTTTTTATTAAGCAAACCCAGCATGTTTTCTAAATCGGTAAGCGCTCGCCTTATTTCACGATACACAAATCCCAAAAAGTTAAGCGGTAAAAATAATTGGATCATGTATGCGTTTATCATTACAAGTTCACCAATTGTTAAAGCGCCAGTTACCACTTCTTTGGCGCCTAACCACATCAGCGCCGTTATAGCACTGGCTATAATTAGCGCTTGGCCAGAATTCAGCGCAAGTAACGACATTCTATTTTTCAAACGGGCGGTTTCCCAGTTTGCTAAAAAGGAGTCGTATGTTTTGGCCTCAAATTCTTCGTTGTTAAAGTATTTTACAGTTTCAAAGTTAAGAAGGCTGTCTATGGCGCGAGTATTACTCAAATTATCGGCGGCATTTGCCTCACGTATAAAGCGGTTTCGCCACTGCGTTACTGTTACGGTAAAGGTAATATAAATTGCAACCGCTAATAAGGTTATTAACGCAAACCAAACAGAAAATAGCGTCCCAAAAATAATAGCAACGGTGAGTATTTCAAAAAGAGTCGGTACAATATTAAACATCAAAAAGCGCATTAAAAAGCTTAGCCCACTCGTGCCGCGTTCTATGTCACGGCTTATCCCGCCGGTTTGTCTATCTAAGTGAAAGGCAAGCTCAAGCGAGTGTAAATGTTTAAAAACTTTTAAACCAATATCGCGCATGGCGTGCTCTGTCACACGAGAAAATACTGCATCGCGTACTTCGCCTAAAAAAACACTTGCAAACCTAAGTCCACCATACATAAGCAGTAGTAACGCGGGAATAACTAAAATTGGATTAATTGATTTATCTACCGAGTCGATAATTTCTTTTAATGCCCAAGGCATTAAAAGTGTTGCGCCTTTAGCACCTATGAGAGCTAAAAGTGCAATAAATACTCGCCCTTTAAATTTAGTAATGTAAGGCCACAGCGTTTTAATGCTTTGTTTTAAGGTCATGGCATCGGCGCGTTTTTCTGTGGTTTGTCTAGAGCGCATTAAAAGCCTCGGAAAATTAAATTGAATACTAAATAGATATGCATTGTATTTTAAATACTTGCCCTTATATACTACGCATCCCTTATTTTAGTTTTAAAATAAATATGTTTAAATTTCGTGTGTTTATAACTGCCTTTTTGCTACTTGCTGCACTTTTTAGTGTGCAGAGCAATGCTGCGCAAACAACACAAAATTTAAACCTTGCTGTAAGTTCACACACTTTATTTACAGACGCCGTTGATATAACTAAAACAAAGCCTGTCACAGAGTCTGCAGGCGTACCTACGCATAAAAAAACGCATCAAACAGATTTTTCAGCTCACCAGCCACGCCTTACTGCCAACAATTCATCGTTTTTTTTGCACAGTGTACAAAGTGAGCCAGAATACGACGTTGTTTATGAGTTTTTTGCGCAGCATCTTGTTAGGCAAATATTTTTACGCCCCCAAGCTGTAAATGCTATTCAGCCTTGGTATACGCTTGTATATCACAGTAAAAAATCGCGTTTAAGTGGCTGGAAAGATGCGAACTTACTCTATAGAGCAGTAACTACCTACCACGCTTAATTTTCTTATTTAATTTTTATTAGGTTTAACGTTTTACGTTTAAGCCTTGAGATTAATTGTACTTTTAAAAAGTACGTTGCCAGTAATTAACTGGCAATAAGGAAAAAACATGTTAAGTGTAAAAAAAGATCAAAAGCCATTTATGGCTAAATTTAAATTAAGCTATATAGCCATGCTTATTGTGCTGATTTTATTAGCTATTAGCGCATTACCCAACTTATACCCTAATAAATCGTGGTTGCATGTAAGCAACGCGCCTCATAGCGAAACGAAGGCCGTGCCAAGCACTAAAGCACTCGTTACTTTTTTAAATAACCAAGGCTTAGACGTTGAACAGGGCGTAGATAAGCAATCAACTATAAATATTCTGTTAAACGAGCCAACTAAAAGCGCCCAAGCGCAAGCGGCTATAAAGGCGCAGTATCCAAACACGCAAGTTAAAATTGTAGAGCATGCAACCAGCCCACCATGGTTACAAAATTTTGGTTTATCACCAATAAAGCTGGGTCTTGATTTAAATGGCGGCGTGTTATTTGTACTTGACGTAGATTTAGATAAAGCCGTTGATGAGCAATTAGTCAGTGCGTACCAACAAGCTAAATCAATCATCATAAAGCAAAAAGCGCACGGCCTTAAAGCGCAGCAAACTAAGCATGGCTTTGAAATTAATGCACTGCCTAACGCGGTGCAAAAACTTAACCCAGTGATTGATGAGCTACAAAGTCGCTTTGCTAATTTAGCGGTTACAACCGCCAATAACGGGAATGTTAAAAACGCAAAATTTAGCTACTCGGAGCAAGGGCGCAGCAACTTCGATAAAGAAGTAATGAGCCAAACGCTTACTACGCTTCGCTCACGCATTGAAGAATTAGGTATTACCGAAGCCGTAACGCAGCAACAAGGTAAACAGCGTATACGTATTGAGTTGCCTGGTGTGCAAGACCCAACCGAGGCTAAGCGTATTATTGGCGCGACTGCATCACTTGGGTTTTATCAGTTAAAAGAAATAGGTGGTAAAACATTTAATATGCAGTCGGGTGGCACCATAAACCTTGACCCTGTGCCTATTTTTACAGGCGATCACATTAATAATGCAAACATTGGCCGCGACGATTGGGGTAAGCCACTGGTTCAACTTAGCCTAGATGGGCAAGGCGGCGATGCTATGTCGGCTTTTTCAAAAGCTAATATTGGTAAGCCTATGGCCACGGTTTACTCTGAGTACTCTCAAAACGCAAGCGGTGAAACCGTTAAAAAAAGTGAAGTTATAAATGTGGCTAATATAGCGCAGCATTTAAGCTCACGTTTTAGCATTACCAATATGAAAAGCCAGCAAGCAGCGGCCGATTTAGCCCTGTTATTACGAGCAGGTTCACTAACCGCGCCTGTATCAATAGTGCATGAGCAAACAATAGGGCCAAGCCTTGGCAGCGAAAATATTAGTAATGGTTTAGCCGCATTAATGCTTGGTATGGGTATTACACTTGCCTTTATGGCGCTGTGGTATCGCCGCTTAGGGCTTATTGCAAACGTAGCGCTGTTATTAAATTTAACATCGCTTGTTGGCCTAATGTCATTATTACCGGGGGTTGTATTAACCCTTCCGGGTATTGCTGGGCTTGTGCTCACTATTGGTATGGCGGTAGATACCAACGTTATTATATTTGAGCGAATTAAAGAAGAGCGCCGTAAAGGGCGTACGCCATACCAAGCAATTCAAGAAGGGTATAAACAGGCGGCCAATACAATATTTGATGCCAATATAACCACTATGATCACCGCGCTTATTTTATACGGCATAGGTTACGGGCCAGTTAAAGGCTTTGCCATAACATTGGCACTTGGATTAATTACTTCAGTATTTACTGGCGTGTACGTATCAAAAGTACTAAGCCAAACGTTATATTTAAAATTGGCTAAAAAAGCAGGAGTAAATGCACATGCTTAACACTTTTTTAAAGGGCGAGGCGGGCACTCGTCTGCGTTTTTCAGGCATGCTTTTGAGCGCCATACTCGTACTACTATCGGTATTTACGCTTAGTCAAAAAGGGCTTAATTTTGGCCTAGACTTTACCGGTGGCTATCTAACGGAATTTACCACCAGCCAAGGTGTTGAGCTAAAAGAGCTTAAATCGTTTATTACTAAAAATCACAATGGCGAGTTTGAGCTAACAGCGCAAGGCAATAGCCACTTTCAACTACGCGAAGCGCCTAGCGATTCAACAGCAAATAGTAACGATTGGCAGTCTGCCATTACTCAAAACGCAGATATAAACGCTGAGGTATTATCGTCAGCGTATATTGGCTCACAAGTGGGTGATGAATTATTTGAGCAAGGTTGTTTAGCATTATTTTCAGCGATGGTTGCAGTAATGCTTTATTTAGCGGTGCGGTTTGAATGGCGTTTAGCTGTAGGCTCAGTGGTTGCGCTAGTACATGATTTACTACTCGTACTGGGGCTATTTTCGCTATTAAATATTGAGTTTAATTTAACCGTACTTGCCAGTTTACTCGCCATTATAGGTTACTCACTTAACGACTCTATAATAGTGGGTGATAGAGTACGCGAGCTTTTACGTGTTAAATCTAATAATGCACTTAGCCCTGCAAGTATTATAAATAGCGCGATAAAAAGCACCTTAACGCGCACACTTATTACATCGGGTACCACGCTTGCAACGGTTGCCAGCGTTTGGTTACTCGCAGGCGCACCATTACAAGGCTTTGCTATTGCATTATTTACAGGCATTGTAGTGGGCACGTTTTCTTCTATTTGTATTGCGGCTACCTTACCTGAGCTTTTAGGGTTAAGTGCTAAAAACTACGAAGAAAAACTAGATGTAAAAACCCAAGCATTAATGGATATGCCATAAATGCGAGTCTTAATAATTAAGTAAACATATCGGCGCTTAAAATAATGGTTTTAAGCGCCTTATAACGTTAAAATTAGCCACATAGTTTACAGCATTGGTTATTAGCGCTCCCCCATGAATAAAACCCACGTAATTGAACACCTTAAATTTGCACTTGAAGCACAATTAAACAGCGCAAAACAAGCTGCCAAAGCCGCGCACGACGCCGCAACTCACGAAGAAAGCGTAGCAGAAACGCAGTACGACACACTAGGACTAGAAGCCGCTTATTTAGCACAAGGCCAAGCCGAGCGTGTAAACGAATGCTACAAAAGCATTAAACAATTTGAAGCCATTTTTAAAGAGCCTACTCACCATAAAGTGATTATAAGCTCGCTCGTTTGTTTAGAAGATGAAAACACCATACAAAAATGGTTTTATTTAGGCCCAGCCGCAGGTGGCTTAACGGTTGAAGTAAAAGGGCAAACTATTCAACTTGTTACACCCGAAGCCCCGCTAGGCAAACAACTTTTAGGCAAACAGCTTGATGATGAAATAAGCCTAACCATTGCAGGCAAAAACCATGAATATGATGTGGTAGAAATTTTATAAAACATTGGTTTTAGATGTAGGTCGGATAAGCGAAGCGCCATCCGACAAAGCTAATTTGTCTCATAACATTATTAACAGTCGTTTTGGTGTGTTATAAATCATCAAAATGGTGTTCAATAAGATGTTATGTGAAAAGAGGACGTATGAAGCTGTCAGAAAAAGATTTTGAGGATTTTACTGAGATGTTGCTCAAGAACACTGCCGAACTTTGTCCTCCTGAAGAACAAGAGATTGTTAAGAAAATTACATCTTTTAGGCAAGTTCTAATAGAAGAGTCAGACCGTGGTTGTGCTTTAATGGCTGTCGCATTTATCGACGAACTTCTAATAGATCTGCTTAAGGCGTACTTTATCGAGAATGTGGCCTTAATTGAATGAATGCTTAGTTCCAGTGGTAGTCTTGGCAGTTTTTCGTCTCGAATAGATATGGCATATGCGTTAGGACTAATGTCAAAGAATGTAGTTCATGACTTAAATATTCTTCGCAAGATTAGAAATGACTTTGCTCACGTATCTAAACCTCTAACTTTTGAAGAGGATGGCTTAAGGTCTCGATGTTTTGCATTAGCAGTTATGCCTTTTCCTGCAGGTTTGAAAGCTCGGTCTAGGTTTTGCCGTTCAATGGTTATTGCTGCCAATGAAATTGAGTTCGCTCGTCTTGATTTAACAAAATGTCAGGTTCGAGCTAACTATAATGGTGAAAAAACGGCAACATCTTTAAATGAGTTAAAGAAATTTGTCGAAGATCGCTTTAGTGTAGACCTTTCAAACAGCATTTAATTTTCACATAACAAAGCATTTAAGAGTGATTCGCAACGCTCGGCATTTTTGTTTCGCTCAAGTTTAGCCGAGAGCTGCTAACACCTTAACGCGGCGTTAGCTATACTGGCGCTTCAACAAGGACAAATACTGGTTGGCTCCTATGCTGCGCTTCGGATTATAGCTAACCAGTGTAGTAAATAAACAAGACACCCATCCTAAATTTGCACTTAAAACATAATTAACTAGACACCCACCTAAACTTTGAAATTAAGATAGATGTCAGTCTAAATAAATAGTTTGAACGGAGCAATTTTCGCAATGCTCTTTTTATTATCAGCTTGCACTACAGGAAAGCTTTATTACACGAAGGCTTCTGGCGAACGTGTTTTAGGGTGTGATGTGGAGTTTGTTGGTATACCAAGCGTGGATAAGTTCGCGGTTGAATATGCACTTAGCCTCTGCGCGAAAAGCTCTGTGACAAAAGGGTATTCCATAGATAAAGAAAAGGAATATCTACTTACCCTAAAGCTTCAAATTCCAGAGTCAAAATGCGGTGAATCATGGAACCATAAGTCGGCAAAAGAGCAGTACAAAACTGGCAAACTGTCAAAGAAGGAATATGGCTATATTGTAGCTCACATAGACTTGGGTTTAGCGGTTGTTAAAGAATGCTCACCAATAACTAAATAAAATCAATTATTTCGATCGTTGTGGCGAGACATGCTGTGTGGCTTCGCCATTTATCCGACCTACCCAACTAGTTAGCTTTTTTCACAAACTTCGCTGTTACCATCATTTCGCCAATGCCATCTACTTTGCAATCTAGCTCGTGATCTTTTTTATCAAGCACACGCCTAACGACTGCTTTTGTACCAACTTTAATTACTTGTGAGCTGCCTTTTATTTTTAAATCTTTGGCTACGGTTACTTTATCGCCATCATTAAGTAGTGTGCCATTGGCATCTTTAACTGAAATTGCGTCTTCATCGTTTGTACTATTTGGGTTCCATTCATAGGCGCATTCAGGGCATATAAGCAGTTGCTGGTCTTCGTAAACATATTCTGATTGGCATTGTGGGCAGGCTGGGTGTGACATTTATAACGCTCATAAAATATTAATTTTGCGTATTTTAATCTGCATTAATAGGAAAATATAGTTAATCAATATTTTTTATCTTCACGCTAAAAATATCTCGTTTGTGTGGTTTTTAAAAAGGGCATATAAAGCAGATGTCGCTTAAGCAATTTAAGCGCTAACACATACAGTAGGTATTTGTTAAAGCACCCATCGTATTAAGTGATACGCGCAATGCCCACTTAGTACGATGGGTGTTTCTATTTATAGTGCTGAGTATTTTATTAGGCATGTTTTTTATATTTCTGACTTAACTAGGAAAAGTCGTGTTTAAAACCTTAATAGTGGTTGATAACAACGAGCAAACACTTGCTCAATCGTTCGAAAATGTAATTACGTTTAATAGTTACTTACGTGATTACCCAAAACATAATGAACCTAAAACCCGCATTATTAATTTATGCGACTCAAGCCAATACTTGAGCAAAGGTTACTATTGCTCACTACTTGCTGAGGCGCGCAAGCACCAAGTTTTGCCAAGTGTAAAAACAATAAATGCTCTTCGTAGTGGCCAAGCCCTTATGTTAAATGTGGGCCAAATAGACGGCACACTTTACTTTGGTAATGCACTAAACGATTTACAATCAAAAGCGGCAAAGTCGGTATTTAAACAATACCCAGCGCCAATTTTATTTGTTGACGAGCAAGGCTTATTACAAAAGGGGTCGTTGTCGTCTTTAAATGAGCAGCAGTACAGCGACTTTGTTGCCAAGCTAGATAACTTTACTAAAACGCAATGGCGAATTGGTGCGGTGCAACGTCGTTTTAGATGGGACATGGCAATACTTGTTGATCATAACGAAAAAGTGCCGCCGAGTGATAAAGACGCCATTGCACGTTTTATAAAAGCAGCGGCTAAACACGGTATTTATGCACAAGCATTAAGCTTTAACGAAATTGACAATATTGCCCAGTTTGATGCGTTATTTATTCGCCAAACTACAGCGATTGACCACCCAACGTATCGCCTTGCAAGCAAAGCGCAAAGCCTTGGTTTAGTGGTAATTGACGATGCTGAATCTATTTTACGTTGTTGTAATAAAGTGTATTTACACGATGCGTTTAATTATCAAAAAGTGCCCAGTTTAAAAACGGTTGTAGTGGCTGATCAATCAGCGCAAACGCTTGAGCAATTAGAAGAGGCGTTTACCTATCCGCTGGTTTTAAAAATGCCTGAAGGGTCGTTCTCAAAAGGGGTGTTTAAAGTTACAAACCGCAGTGAGCTTGAAGCTAAATTAACCGAGCTGTTTGAATATAGCGCATTGGTACTTGCACAAGAGTACATGTACACAGAATACGATTGGCGAGTAGGTGTATTAAATGGCCGCGCTATATATGCGTGTCGCTACTTAATGGCGCGCAACCATTGGCAAATTTATAATCACGATGCTAAACGGTTTTTCTCTGGTGGTTTTGAAACGCTTCCTACCTTTGAGTTACCAAAAGCCGTACTAGATGCCGCTTTAAAAGCGTGTAAAACAGTGGGTAAAGGGTTATATGGCGTAGATGTTAAAGAACATCAGGGCCGTGCTTATGTGCTTGAAGTAAATGACAATCCAAGTATTGATCACAAAGTAGAAGACGGCTATTTAGGCGACGAGCTATACATGATTATTATGGACGAATTTAAACAACGTTTAGAAGCGCGAGGCCGTGGTTAATAACATGAGCAACCTTGTTATTAGAAAGGCAATTAGCAGTGATTTAAACGCACTAATAGACGTTGAAAACGCTTGCTTTAATAACGATAAATTGAGCCCGCGTAGTTTAAAGCGTTGGTTAAGTGCTAAGCACGGTATTTTGCTAATTGCAGAAAATGGCGAGCAACTATGTGGTTACGGGCTAGTTTGGTGCCATAAAGGCACACGTTTGGCGCGTTTATATTCGCTTGCGGTACTACCCACAATGCAAGGTAAAGGCATTGCCAAAATACTATTAGCTGCGCTTGAAAAACAAACCAGTGAGCGTGGGCGAATTTACTTACGCTTAGAAGTGGCCGTAAATAACGAAAGTGCCATTGGGCTTTATAAAAGTTTGGGTTACAGAGTGTTTGGCCAATATAGCGATTATTACGATGATCATAGTGATGCGCTGCGAATGCAAAAAAATATTCGCCAAACGAGTGAGTTAAAAGTAGCTCGATTAACGCCGTGGTATCAGCAAACGACCGAGTTTACCTGTGGGCCAGCGGCGTTATTAATGGCAATGGGGGCACTTAAGCCAACAACGGAGCTTAGTCAATCACATGAGCTGGCACTTTGGCGTGAAGGTACCACCATTTTTATGACCTCAGGACATGGTGGTTGCCATCCGTTTGGTTTAGCACTTGCGGCTAATAAACGCGGCTTTAAAAGCGAGGTCATGGTAAATACCACAGAGCCTTTGTTTTTAGATGGCGTACGCAATGAGAACAAAAAAGTGGTACTTACAACAGTGCACCAACAATTTGTTGATGGCATTGCACAGGCAAATATACCGCTTACGCATAAAGATGTTGAGCTTGAGCATATTGAACAGTGGTTAAGCCAAGGCTTTAGTGTGCTGTTATTAATTAGCACATACAGTTTTGATGGTAAAAAATCACCCCATTGGGTGTGCGTTACCCACCTTGATGAGCACTGCGTGTATGTTCACGACCCGTTTTGTGAGCCAGGAAGCGACAAACAACTCGCAATAGATTGCCAGTACGTACCTATAGCGCGCAGTGATTTTAGTAAAATGTCAGCATTTGGTGGCCAACGGCTAAGAACCGCAGTGGCCATTGCAAATAATTAATAGGTTTAATGTAAAGAGTGACTTTTTTAGATTTAATTGATGTAGCCCCTTATTCATGGGCAGCCATTGGCACCGCCGCTTTTTGCGGTGCCATAATTGGTATAGAGCGCCAGTTACGCGGTAAACCTGTGGGTATTCGTACCTCAGCTTTAATAACGCTGGGCACGTATTTGTTTTTATCGACCGCGTTTAACTTACAAGGCGATGTGATTGATCATTCTCGTGTAGTGGGGCAAATAATTACAGGCATTGGCTTTTTAGGCGCTGGCGTTATGCTTGCAAAAGACGGAGCCGTTGTAGGGGTTACCTCAGCTGCAACCATTTGGGTGCTTGCCTCAATTGGCGTAATGATAGCTACAGACAATTTAGCTGCTGCTATTAAACTTTCAGTGCTGGTGGTCGGTATTTTATACGGTGTAGATGTACTTGAAGCAAAATTTAAAAGCTTAAGTAAAGGCGTTCATACTAAAGTAAAAAGCTATCAAAAGCGTTACTACCGAAAAGAGTTTAACGACACAGAACGCCACTAATTTAGTGGCGTACTACGTTAAAATGTATTAGTTAAAGTGTGACTGCTTGATACTCTATTGCCTCGTTAATTGGCGCGGGGCGACCAATAAAATAACCTTGTACGTTATCTACATTTAGTTTTCTGAGTGTGAAAAGCTCATCTTCATTTTCTATGCCTTCAGCTACAATTGAACAGTTAATTGCTTTTGCAAAACCACATAACGCCTTTGCTAATAAAAACTTTCTACGGTCGTTATTTATATTTTGGGTGAGGCTAATATCAAGCTTTATAATATCGGCTTCTAACTCTAATATATGTTGAAAAGACGAAAAGCCAGCGCCTACATCGTCTATTGCCAGCTTTACGCCTTTTGCTCTTAATGGCTCAAGTGCAGCGCGCATAGCCTGGTAGTTTGTAATAGGCGAATGCTCAGTTACTTCTAATATTATTCTGGTGCAATCTACATCTTTTAATACGTTATTAATTGCACCCGATAATATATGCGCTGGCGATGTATTAATGGTTATGTAGGCATGGGGGGCAAACTCATCCATGCAGTGCAGGGTATTTTGTATAGCAAGTATTTCTAGCTCTTCACCTAGCCCTAAATTATCGGCATCTTTAAACCATACATCGGGTGTTTTGTAAGGCTCGGTAAAAAATCGAGAAAGCGACTCATAACCCGATAGCCGGTTAGTCGCTAGGTTAAAAATGGGCTGAAAATAAATAGTGATAGCTTTTGTTTTTATAATATTTTCAATGAGTATTTTTGTCTCAATACTTAATGTATCAGATTGTGCTTTTTGCTCTATTAGCTCGCTAGCAAGCTCTGATATAAGCTTTAAAAACGCCAAATCTTTATTATCTAAATTGCTATCAAATATCGTTTTATAGCAACAAAAGGTGCCATAAATTTTACCTGATGCTAAAACTATAGGCACACCGATATATGAGCCAATATTTAACTTTTTGGTAACTGGCATAGCCTTAGTAATTGGGTGTTTATGCGTGTTTGGTATGATGGGTTCAAGTTCGTTATCTGAGATTTTTTTGCAATATGTTTGGCAAATAGGATCTGAATTACCAACTGATACACAGGCGTTGTTGGTTTGGTTATCGACCACTTTAAAAACGCGATCTGTTTTTGTAAACTCCGATATAAACGCAACATCCATTTTTAGGTGTTTGCGCACAAGCGAAAGCAGGCGTAATAATTTTTCGTCGATAGAGCCATCACTTTGTTGCTCAAAAAGCTGTTTTTTTATTTCATCGCTCATACAATAACCTGAATCGGGTTTTAGGTAATAGTGTAATTTATATAACAATAAAAGCCACTCAATAACTATTATGCATTATCCAAATAATTTTCTTCTCACTACTTTTCTGTACTCGCTTGGCGTTTGGCTTAGCACTTTTTTAAACACGCGAGTTAAATGGCCTTGGTCGTTATAGCCGACCTCAAGCGCCACTTCTTGAATAGTTAAATTAGACGACGCTAATAATTCTTTAGCACCTTCAACCCGTAATTGCTGCCAATATTCTATAGGGCTTTGATTAGTTGCAAGCTTAAAACGCCGTGTAAAGGTACGGTAGCTTAAACTAAATTGTGCCGCTACTTCTTGCAGGTTTAATTCGCTGGCTAAATTAGTTTTAAGCCAAAACTGAATTTGCGCTATTAGTTCATCTGGGTGGCGGTCAACCGCGCCTTCAAGGTAGCGCTGATCTTCGTAAGGTTTACGTACTTCGTGCGAAAAGTTACGTTCTACGTGCTGCGCAGCTGCTTTGCCGTAATATTGGCTAATAATATGTACGATCACATCGGCAAGTGCATTTAAGCTTGCCACCGTATACATGCGCTCAGATTGGGTTATAAAAAAGTCGGGTTTTAGCATTACCAATGGATAGTCGTGGTTAAATTGTTTTGCATAATGCCAGTGGGTTGTAGCAGGGTGCCCATCAAGTAACCCTGCCTCTGCAACTAAGCAATTACCAGTACCAACACCAATTATATGGCTGCCAGTTTCAAAGCTTTCTTGTAGCCACTCAACTATCTCTTTATTAGTACGAACGACAGGACGAGGGTTTCGCCATATGCCGGGTACTATAATTAAATCGTTATACGGTGCGTTATCAGTAGTGCAATCGGGAACTATAGCAAGGCCAGTACGGTTTTGTATTGGCTCATTATTTTTAGCAATTAAATTGATACTAAGTGGTCTAAAGTCAGCTTGGTTTAAATGCCCTTTTGCATAGGCTTCGCCGGCTCTTAGCATTTCAATGGGTAGCGTTAAGCTGGTAATGAGTAAGTGTGGGTACACAGTAATTGCAATATTTAACGCGGGATTAAGCGATTTTTTATTCATTCCAAAGCTCCGACCAGTACTTTTTGGCCTTTAATGCTGAATATTTGGCTATTAAAGCACAAAGTGTTGTGGTTAATCCATTTAAACTGTTTGCTTCTCCAATAACACGCTTTAAAGGTTAATTATGACAGCATTACCTGTAATTGTAGGCATGGGCGGTATTAACGCCGCAGGCCGAACTTCTTTCCATCAAGGTTACCGCCGTATCGTGTTAGATGCATTAAACGCACAAGATCGTAGTGAAACATTTTTAGGCCTCGCCACATTAATGAACTTGGTAAGCGTTGTTGATGGTAACCTTCAAGATTCAAATGGTAATAATGTTGAGCAAAGCGACATAGAAGCACGCTTTGGTGAGCAAATTATTGCTGGGACGCTTATTCGTAAAATTGAAAAAGAACATTTTGATGCAGATGCCACGCCTTGGCAGCAAAAAATGACATTAAAGACATCTGACGAAAACGCAATTGTATTTGAAACTCGCGCACGTGATTTACCAACCCCTGTGCCTGCAAGCTGGAATGTGCAAGAGCTTGACGGCAAAAAAGTAAAAGTAACGATAGCCGCAGACTTAGACGTAAAGCTTGATTCTACACGTGACAACCCAATTAAATCGGCGGGGCAGTTTCCTACTGGGTTTGATCCATCAATTATGTATAACAGCCGTTATCAGCCACGCGGTTTGCAAGCCACCATTTTTGCTGCAAACGATGCTATTAAATCAACAGGCCTTGACTGGCAACACATAATGAATAGCGTAGAGCCAGATAAAATTGGTACCTATTCAGCCTCTGTTATTGGCCAAATGGACGATAAAGGATTAGGTGGTTTAGTTAAAGCGCGTCAGCAGGGCGATCGTGTTAGTACTAAGCAATTAGCACTTGGTTTAAACACGATGTCGACTGATTTTATAAACGCGTACGTTACAGGTAATGTAGGTACTACGTTTTCTACCTCGGGCGCATGTGCCACATTTTTATATAACTTACGCGCTGCAGTAAACGATATTCAAGCAGGGCGCACCCGTGTTGCGGTTGTTGCAAGTGTTGAATGCGCTATAACGCCTGAAGTAGTCGAAGGGTTTGGTAATATGAGCGCCCTTGCAAATGTTGAAGGCCTGCGCCGTTTAGATAACTTAAGCAGTGAACAAGAGCCCGATTACCGTAAAAGCAGCCGCCCATTTGGCGAAAACTGTGGTTTTACATTAGGTGAAGGCGCACAAGTCACTATTTTAATGGATGATGCATTAGCACTAGAGCTTGGTGCAGATATTATGGGCTCAGTACCTGATGTATTTGTAAATGCCGATGGTATTAAAAAGTCAATCACCTCTCCTGGTCCGGGTAATTACATTACCATGGCTAAATCTGCGGCATTGGCAACAAGCTTATTAGGTAAAGAGGCGCTTCAAAATCGCAGCTTTATTTTAGCGCATGGTTCAAGTACACCGCAAAACAGAGTAACTGAGTCACTTATTTATCATAAAGTAGCGCAAACCTTTGCCATTGATAGTTGGAAAGTAACAGCGCCAAAAGCTTATGTAGGGCATACAATTGCACCTGCTAGTGGCGATCAGCTGGCTATTGCGCTGGGTGTATTTAGCCATAATATTATGCCGGGCATTACGACTATAGATAAAGTTGCTGACGATGTTTATGCAGATCACTTAGATATACGTAACAGTCATTACGATTGTGGCGATATGGACATAGCCTTTATAAATTCAAAAGGCTTTGGCGGTAATAACGCCACAGCGACTGTACTTAGCGCTAAAGTAACGATGCAAATGCTTGCTAAGCGCCACGGTGATGAGGTTATGAGTAATTATGCAGATAAAAATAGATCTGTTGCTGCTTCGCAAAATACCTATAAAGCACAAGCAGACCTTGGCAAATACGAATTAGTATACCGTTTTGGCGATGGCGCCATTGACGATAACGACATTGTAATTGGCGAAGACTGCATAGAGCTTCCTGGTTTTGAGAAAGCGATTTCGTTTAGTACAACCAACTCCTATCAAGATATGTTTTAAGCACACATACTTGAATCCCAAGGCGCTGCTTAAAGCGCCTTTTTTATTTAAATATTAATTCAATTTAAAAAACATCATATTATTTTTATATTCAAAGTTATGATATGTAATTAAAAATTGAAAAAATAAGTATATCTCATTAGTTTTAATGCTGGCTTTAATTGAAAATTATTATATCTGTTCCATACTATTTATTAATAGATAAGCCATATCAAAACTATTCCTAAAACTAAAAAATTATTAATTTGGCTATTAACTGTATTTACATTTATTTGTAACTAGGTTTTTAATCACTTGGTTTTCGGCTGAGCTGATTTTAATACTCAATATTATTAATCAATTTAGGAATAGCAATGAAATTAACATCATTAATTAAATGGCTTATTAGAGCAAAGTACCTCACTTTTTATATTATATTTTTTGGGTCACAGGTTAGTTTAGCTTCAACTGTTTTATTTGATGACACACCGCAAAATGGAACATCATTATGGTCTACTTCATCAAGTAAATCATCATTAACACAAGCAGATGATCCCGTCGCAGATGGTTCTATTGCAATAGCGATGAAAGCTCACAATTGGACACAATCTGGATTACGCATTGCTAAAATCCCTCCTTATAAAGATACAATTCTTGAAGCAAAAATTTTCAGAGTGTCGGGTAGTAAAGGGACATTGATGTTTCGCCGTGGAAAAAACTCTTTAAAAATCAATCTTGATGAGTCCAATAGTGAATTCTGGACACTAAATGGACAGCCTGGACACAGTGATTATATTGATAATAAATGGCATAAGATTCAAATTCACCTTAAGCATTTTGACTTAAACGAGGGTGAAAATGTTTTAGCGCTTGGAATTCAAGGGCCACAAGGGACTGGAACGTTTTACATGGACTCTGTGTCTTTTATTGAAAGTGAACCAGATATAAGCACTTCCCCACCTGTATCTGGGGATTGGGTTGTGTCTTTTGAAGAAGAATTTGATACAAGCACCCTTGACCCTAGTTACTGGCATGTAGGAAAACAGTATTTAGGAATGAGTGGTATCGCTGGGAATGCGGGGCGTGAAAATATTGATGTTGAAGCAGGTATGCTATCACTTAAGGCAGAGAGAAGTAATCTTGATCAGGGGAGTAAATCATATAAATACAAAGGTGCAGAAGTCAGTACTTTTAGAAAATTTAGACAGCAATATGGGTATTTTGAAGCGAGGATAAAGCACGAGTCTACACACGGTGCTTGGCCTGCATTTTGGTTGCTCCCAGACAAAGGTATTTATGGTAATAATTCATACAGAAGACAAGCATTATTAAAGTTTGATCTTAATGACATCCATGAAGCTGCTTACTCCGCAATTTTACGGTTCAAAATCTCCGAAGCAACAAATAAAAGTAGTATTGCAATACATAAAACACTTACAACGGACTGGTCTGAAGATACTGTTACTTGGAATACTAAGCCAAAAATTGATCCTGCTTGGTTTGTTCAAAGATATGGAGAGACAAGAGGTAATATAATTGAAGTTGATGTTACTGATTATATACGCGATCAACAAATTGCAGGTAAAGAGGCTAGTTTTGCATTAGTAGATAATTATATGCGAAAGCAGCTTGTTGAAGTTTTTAGCACTGAGACCAATAATTTAAATGATAGACCTATTTTAATTGTTAATGAAAACAATATTGTTGCAACGGATGATGCATACGTTCGTGGAGGAGAGTACTCAGATGAAAATTATGGTGAATACCCATCTCTTCTAGTTAAAGACGTGTGGGGTGACACTTCGTCTACCTTTGGTAAAGGAATGGAGTTCGATATTATGGAGTACCTTGGAACTTGGGGAGAAGGTGTAAGTTGGTCAGCTCTTCACTGGGATGGTTATGGTAGGAAGCATGAATCAAAAGATTCTGGAGAACTTTACCTTAATAGCTCGGACAATGGCTTTCATGTTTATGGTATGCATTGGGAACCTTATTATGTTGCTATGTACATAGATGGAGACAAGGTCTGGGAGTTTGAGAGCGAAAGAGTAGGTAGTTTACCCTCATATATAATATTATCATTACAAGTAGGTGGCTGGGATGGTAATTCAAGTAATATTGATGATGACTTTTTTACTAATATGTTAGTAGATTACGTAAAAGTTTGGAAAAAGGCAGAATATGATTAGTCGTTTAAAATAACATTTATAAACTTTAGTTAAGCATATTAACTATAAATCTTTATATAATTTAATTGAACTTAAGGCGCTGTTTGAAGCGCCTTTTGTATTTGAGCTTTACATAATTAATAATTCATCGCTCGAAAAAACATCATGTTGGTTGTTTCTTATCTTGCGTTTATAAGCTAGATTTGTTTTTATAATAGAAACATAATCTAGGATGGATAAATCGATGAAAAAACTTTTACTCGCACTTTCTCTAGCTTCAACCTTTACTCACTTATCAGTATCAGCAGATGATTTTGTACCAGCACAGGTGATAAATAAAAATTACGACCAGCTCACTAATACGTCACCGCGTGCCTCAAGGTTAGAGGGGATTAACCTGAGCAGTTATGTAGTCGATAAAAACGGGCAAGTAAGTGATATCGAAATTGTGGCCACAGCAGGGCAAAAAAAGTATCAACGAGAAGTTATCGATTACGTTTCTAAACTTAATTATAAAAGTGCACAACTTAATGGCGGGGCTATTTCTTCAGCTAAAACTATTACTGTAAGCTCACAAAATGTACATGCCAGTTTTTCTAACGATCAGGCATCTCCAGGGTTTTTCAACGATTATGAAAAAGCCAGCCAGCTTATTGATAATAAAAAGTTCGATGAAGCTAAAACGTATATTACTGAATTAGAAAACGAGCATACTAAAAATACTGTTGAGATAGTTTTACTCGCGTGGCTCAAAAGTCAACACAGCTACTTTGTACAAGACTGGCAAAGCTTTGATGAGCATATTTATGAAGCGTTTTTATTTAGGGATAACTTACCCGACCAAATTAAAAAGCGAGTGATTAAAAATGCATTGCAGTGGTTTATATCAAAGCAAGATTATGTGCGCGCTTACGATGCTATTGAGGCATTAGGCGATATAGAATCTATAACCTTTTCAGAGCAAAATAAAGCGCAGTTATTAGCGCAAGTGAACGATATATATAAAAATTCGGGTGATATAAATCAGCAAATATTGCTTGAGTCTGAGCAAGCTGTTTTACCTTTATTGTCGAAAAGTGAAGTTGAACTAAAGACTGAAAAGCCTTTATCTAAAGTGCAGCTTCGCTGTGAAAATAAAGTAGTAGATTACGATACAAGCGCTATTGATAAAATTGTAATTTCGAAAAACGATGTGCGCTGTGGGTTACTATTAAAAAGCGCTCAGGCTCAAACAGTTACAATTAAACAAAGTGGTGAAAGCTTTTTATAAAAATTTACTAAGTATACTTACTAATTATATCCCCGCAGACTAATGCGGGGTTTTTGTTTTTAAAGTATTTAAATTTTATATATATTTAGCAATTAAACTGCGTTTGTTATTTCGCTTCCAGGTAATGTAGCGCTTAGCAAGTAAGGTGGTAAGCCCAATCACTACAGCTATAAATGTAAGCGTTGCTATGTAGCTCATCCCATAACCTGGTGGTAAACCCACAAGGGTTTCTCCGTAGGTCATATCGCTAAAGTTAAGCCCTAAAAAGGGAATTAATAGCCAGGCTATTGCATGCAATAAATACAAATGTACTAGGTATGAAAACATACTGGTTTTACCGAGTACTTGTAAAAAGCCATGAGAGAAGTCTACTTTAAAGTGGCTCAAAAGCTTAAGTGCTATAAGGCCCAAGCCTACTGTTAACAGCATAAACTGTAAGGAAAGAGGGTATTTTGTTGGGTTTAAAAACGACATAACGGTTTCAAAAGTATTACTATGAACTGTAAATATTGAAGCGTCACCGTATAAGTTAAAACCGCGTAGCATTGCATATAAAGCTAAGCAACTTATACCCAGTAAAGCTGCATGGTTTATCGCTTTTGTACTGTATTCTTTCGCTTTGTAATAAACACCGGCGCAATAAGCGAGTGCCATTAAGCCTACAATGGGGGCTACAGGGTAGGTTGTTCTGATTTTAAAGTCGAAAGGCAGTGCGAGTACATTTTTTTGATGAGCTATAGACCAAAGCGTATTTGCTAGAGTATTAGGCTCAAAACTTACACCATCAAACATATTGTGGCCAAATACTAATAGCAAACCCGCTATAAATACAGCATGTAAGCCAACTAAACGAAGTAGCCCCAGCATTACAAAGCCCCAACCTATAGCCCAAATAACTTGTGCGTATAACATAGGAAATAACGGGTTAAAGCTCCACGACCATGAAACGATAGTAAATTCAAACAAAATAAGTACTAAACCGCGGACAATCAAGTTGAGTGAAAATGCTTTGGTAGAGGCGTATTTATGCTCGGTTATAGCCGCAGACAGCCCCGCTAAAAATACAAAAAGAGGCGCACAAAAGTGCGAAACAAAACGGGTGAAAAAGGTTAGGGGATCAGTCCCCGGAATAGTCATCGGATCGTTCACTGAATAATTTAGGCAGTAATACATGCCATGGTCTATAACCATAAATATTATGATAATACCTCGAAGTAAATCAATGTGATGCAGTCGAGGCGTAGCGGATGTGATTGACATTAATAAGTTCAAAACGCGTGATAAAAATTTGCCATTATTATATGTTATATAATAACACCATGCGAGTTTGAGGGAGTTAGTTTATATACATTAAGCTAACTCTTTAAAGTTCGTAAAAAGTTTAGTATCCAGATTTGTGGCTATTTAAACTTTTTAACGTACCTGAGTGTTATAAAATTAATAACAGCGAGCAGTATCGCTATTTCATAACGGCTATACGCTACAGCAATGCCAATTAACCCCATATTCCAAATACTTGCTGCAGTTGCAGTGCCTGACGTTGACTTATTATTTTTTAAAATTGCACCACCGCCTATAAAACCAATACCGGTGATTATGCCTTGCAGCATTTTAGATTGCGCCTCAGCACCATCTAGTACCGACATCGCTATTAGCGCATAACCACATGATGCTACGGCAACTAAAGGGAAAGTTCGTAATCCTGCACCATCGTGGCTGCGCTCTCTATCGTAAGCCATAGGAAGAGCAAGCAAATAGGCTATGCCGAGGTGAATTAAATTATCTATGATTTCATTCCACTGTAAATCAATTTCCATTGTTATTCCTGTTGGTAAAGTTTGTAAATTAATAGCAATAGATAAGCCAACTTAAAACTAATTATAAAACAGTGGTTTATTAGTTAATTGTGCCCCTAGAGTTAAAAGAGCTAGAAACATTTACACAATCAGTTACGCTTTTACTCAATAATGAACATAAATAGCAATGGGCAGACGTTGCTTTTTAGAGAATTTTAATAACACGTTTTTCATTACTTCCACCGAGGTTTTTACCTATAAAACCCTAAATTAGCTCACTTAATTAAGCAATTGACATAAGAACATTTGAACTGTGTCTTAAAGCGCCTTATTCTTTTAAACATAAACAACATATGCGCGAGAGCCACTTGCACTTAACAACTTCAAAGCTTGAAAAAACAGCCTTATTACTTTGCCTTAGTTTATCTATTGTCGCTTTTTTATTTCCTGAATTACTAACGACAAACTTACAGCCAGTTATTAATGATTTATTAGGCTTGTTAGGAGCACCATTTTTTATTTTGGTAAATCTTTTACTATTTGCGGTAATTGCCATTGCGATTAGCCCAATTGGGCAACGTAAAATGGGTGGAGAACATGCTCATATTGAATTTAGTCTGTTTGGCTGGCTTTCTATGCTTTTTGCGGCGGGTATGGGGTCTGGGTTAATTTTTTGGGGCGTAGCTGAACCTGCACTTCATTCAGTTAATTCTGTACTAAAACAAAGTTTATATGCAAACACTCAAACTAGTGGCTTGGCGCTTACACTTGTAAATTGGGGAGCGCATGCATGGGCACTGTATGCGGTGTTTGGTTTAGTTTTAGGAGGGCTTAGTACTCAAAGTGGTAAAGCTGGCGATATAACCGCGCCTGTAATTAATGCAACCAAAGGGATTATTAATAGAGGTTGGCAATTAAAGTTGAGCTTTAGTATTAAACTTATAGCCATATTTGCAATATTTTTTGGCGTCGTAGGGACTATTGCAAACTCAACGTTATTGCTTCGTAAAGGATTGGAGTTAAAGCTTGGCGTTGAGTCGGTATTGCTTTCAGGTTTTATTATAATTAGTTTGATCGTTATTTTGTATACGGTTTCTGCAAAGCTTGGCCTGAAAAAGGGTGTTCAAGCGCTGAGTAAGTTTAATGTTTTTTTAGCTTTTGGGCTGATTATATGGTTATTATTTTATGTACCGATAAAACCAATTATTGATATAGCAATAGGGGGGACTTGGGATTACATTCAACTCATTACTACTGGTACTTGGCAATTAGAAAGCGTACTTAAAAACCCTGAGTGGGCAAATGGTTGGACCTATAATTATTACTTTTGGTGGTTAGCTTGGGGGCCATTTGTAGGTGTGTTTTTAGCTAAAATAAGCCAAGGTAGACCAGTTTGGCAATACATTATAGGCGTAGTGTTTGTGCCTACTTTTGTAACCATAATATGGTTTAGTGTTTTTTCGGGGTCGGCCATAGCATGGGACCAAACGCATAATGCAGGTATTTTAGCGGCTATTAAAGCCGATTATACACAAGGGCTATTTGTATTTTTTGCACAATTAGGCTGGCAGGGAAGTATTTTAATTTGGTCAAGCTTACTGCTTCTGCTAATTTTTGTAGCAACATCGGTAGACTCAGCAATACTTGTAATAAAGGAGTTAAGTTCGTCAAATAAAAATATGCATACTAATAACTCAGCTAGTTTATATGGGTGGTCTTTTGCTTTAGGTTTATGTGCCTTTGTATTACTTGTTCAAAATAACGAACCACTCAATAGAAGTGTGGCCATTATTGGCGCGCTTCCCTTTTTGGTTATTTTTATTTTACAGCTGGTGGGTTTTATTAAAGAGTTTATAAGTGAATTTAAGCACTAGACTTATACTGGTTTTAAAAACATGAGTAAGCATCGTATTAAATAGTAGGTTTACTGTGTTCAAAATTAACTATATTGATTAGATATACATATTTTTACAATGCTGTTTGTAAAGTTGTATATAATTTAGGTAATATTTTTGATCAGGATGAATCATGAGAACGCTAACTGTATTTTTATGTGTTATTAACCTAGGTGGCTGCACTGTCGCCGGTGCTATAATTGATGGGCAAGCACAGTCAAATGCACGTGATAATAAATATAGTAATAGTCCTGCTCGTTCAGAGCCTTACAAAAATCCACTCGAACCTGTACCTACAGACAAAAACGGATTCAGTTTTACCGATATTGGATTGAAAATGGATTCATTACTGATCAATTTAGTAAAAGGTGAGGGCAATACTGTACAAGTATGCAGGCAAGTGAGTAGGGTGTTGAAAGAGTGTGTAGAAGTAGATAAATCAAATCTACACACTAATGAGACTACGCAGTCAAAAACTGACTATGAAATAATAAGTGTTGGTCAATAAAACTACTTATAAAAAAGTAACTATGATCGTAGCCTTCTTGCATTTCAAGCGTTAACGGGTAACCTTTCTCGTGAGCGACAGCTAGTAAGTTTTGCGGTTTAAGTTGCTCTTCTAAAAAGCCGTCAGCGCCTCCTTGAGTGGCTAGCATAGGTAGATAATCGTCTTGCTTTGCTAACTTCATAAGTTCGCACGTATCGTATTGTGCCCAAAGCGATTTATCAGTGCCTAAATAACCTGTAAACGCTTTTATGCCCCAAGGGCAATTTATTGGGTTAACTATTGGGCTAAACGCAGATGCACTAACGTATGCTTTAGGGTTTTTAAGCGCAACCATTAAAGCGCCGTGTCCACCCATAGAGTGACCACTAATTGCTTTGGTACTTGTTACCGGAAAGTGCTGCTCTATAAGTGCTGGTAGCTCATCAACCACGTAGTCGTACATATTAAAATGTGTATTAAAAGGTGCTTGCGTTGCATTTAGATAAAAACCAGCACCTTGACCAAAGTCGTAATTCTCATCATTGGGTACGTTATCGCCACGCGGGCTTGTATCAGGTGCAACTATTGCTATACCAAGCTCGGCGGCTTTTATAAACGCGCCCGCTTTTTGCATAAAGTTTTCGTCTGTACAAGTTAAACCCGATAGCCAATAAAGCACAGGTACTTTGTTTGTTTCACTTGCACCTGGTGGTAAAAATACCGCAAAGCGCATAGTGCAATGTGTACTTGTTGCAGGGTGAGTATATTGCTTATGCCAACCACCAGCTACTTTTGTACTTGAGATATTCTCTAACATAATAATCCTTAAAAGCCGCAAACCTTTTGGTTTTACGGCTTTTTATTAAGTCGTTTACTAAGTGCTTATTAGTAATGAATTACTGTACGAATACTTTTACCTTCGTGCATTAAATCAAATGAGTCGTTAATTTGTTCAAGGCTCATTGTATGAGTAATAAAGTCGTTTAACGCAAATTCACCCGCCATGTAGCGCTCAACTATTTCAGGAAGTTGCGAGCGACCTTTAACGCCACCAAATGCGCTACCACGCCATACACGACCAGTAACCAGTTGGAAAGGGCGTGTAGAAATTTCTTGGCCAGCACCGGCTACACCAATTATTACCGACTCCCCCCAACCTTTATGACAACACTCAAGGGCAGAGCGCATTACATCAACGTTACCAATACATTCAAATGAGTAGTCAACGCCACCGTCAGTCATTTCAACAATCACTTCTTGAACTGGCTTATCGAAATCTTTAGGGTTTATTAAATCTGTTGCGCCAAGTTTTGTCGCAAGGTCAAATTTACTGGTGTTAATATCAACACCAATAATACGACCTGCACCTGCCATTTTTGCACCAATAATTGCTGATAAACCAATACCACCCAGGCCAAAAATTGCGACTGTGTCGCCAGGTTTTACGTCTGCAGTATTTGTTACAGCACCCATACCAGTTGTTACACCACACCCTAATAAACAAATTTCTTCAAGCGATGCTTCTTTGTTTACTTTAGCTAATGAAATTTCTGGAAGTACTGTGTACTCAGAAAACGTTGAGCAACCCATGTAGTGGTAAATTGGTTGGCCGTCTTTAAAAAAGCGCGTTGTGCCGTCTGGCATTAAGCCTTTACCTTGTGTTTCGCGTACTGCTGAGCACAAGTTAGTTTTGCCAGATGTACACATTTTACAAACGCCACATTCAGCTGTGTATAGAGGAATAACGTGATCGCCCACTTCAACACTCGTTACGCCTTCGCCAACTGCGTATACAACGCCTGCGCCTTCGTGGCCTAAAATAGCTGGGAATATACCTTCAGGATCTTCACCTGATAAGGTAAATGCATCGGTATGACAAACACCAGTAGCGGTAATTTTTACCATTACTTCGCCTTTTTTAGGCATCATCACATCAACTTCTTCAACGCTTAAAGGTTGGTTAGGGCCCCAAGCTATCGCCGCTTTTGATTTTATAAATTCAGACATGTGTTTATCCTTTGTAGTGGTATTAAATATCAATTGTAGACCCAATTTGTTTGGGTGATGCGACTATTGTATTTGTTTCTCATATAATGATAATCTCTGATTTATTAAAACACTTTTACAGTATGGTAATAATGGCGCGTTGGGACGGGATTGATGAATTTATAGCAGTCGGTGAAGAAGGGAGCTTTACTGCTGCGGCAAAAACGCTGGGGCTTTCGGTTGCGCATATTAGCCGGCATGTAACCGCCCTTGAGCAACGTTTAAATACCCAGCTTTTAACGCGTACCACCCGAAAAGTTGTTCTTACCAAAGAGGGTGAGATTTTTTTACATCAAATAAAGCACTTACAGCATGCAATGGACGATGCTACGCAAGGTCTTGCGACACATCAAACTACGCCTAAAGGAAAAATTAAGTTAACGGCCCCTGTTATGTATGGGGAGACATTTATTATGCCTATTGTGCACAATTTTATGCACGATCACCCTGAAGTAGAAGTTATTGCCACTCTAAGTAACGAACAAGAAGATTTACTAGAAGGAGGGTTCGATTTAGCAATACGGTTAGGGCATTTAAAAGATTCAAGTTTAAAAGCACGAAGGCTAAGTGCTCGGCGCTTTATTATGTGTGCATCACCTTCGTATTTAAGGCGCTTTGGTGAGCCACATACGTTGGGGGAATTAAATAATCACCAGTGCTTAATAGGTAATAGCAGTTATTGGCGTGTACACGAAAGTGAGCGTGAAAAACACATTAAAATTGCTGGCAGGCTACAGTGCAATAGTGGGTGGGCACTTGTTGATGGTGCTAAAAAAGGCTTAGGAATTGTACAACTGCCTGACTACTACATAGGGGGCGAGATTAACAGTGGGGAGCTTGTGCCTATTTTAACGTCATATCAACCTAAGCAAGAAGGTGTGTGGGGCGTTTATCCGCCGCGTCAATTTGTAGCTACTAATGTACGTGTATTGCTAGATTATTTAGTTGCTGGCCTTAAAGAATAAAATAGGCTAATAGATTGCTGAAAAATCAGCCAAGTCTCAGATTTATAAATTATTTCTTACATTTATGGTCATATTCAATAGCGCTAATTTCGTGCTACTATAGCTGCACACTTTTAGCATAAATGTTTTAAATAATATGTTTCAACCGGTTAGCTTATTTATAGGACTTAGATACAGCCGCTCCTCAAAAGGGAACGCGTTTATATCGTTTATTTCATTTTTTTCTATTGCCGGTATTGCTATTGGTTTAATGGCTTTATTTACAGTAAGTAGTGTAATGAATGGCTTTGAGAATAGCTTAAAAACAAACATGCTTGGGCTTATACCGCATGTAGAAGTTCAAGCAAACAAACACACCAACACACAAATGACAGAGCTTAAGTTAAGCTTAGAGCAATCTCCTTATGTAAATCATGTCAGCCTTTATAGGCACGGCGAAGCTATATTACAGACTAACAACGACCTTCACGGTGTGTTATTACAAGGATTATTTGACGACAACGGCTCGATCTATAAAGTAACTGATAAAATAGTCCAAGGTGATTGGCATAGTGTTGTAAACAGTAATTACAACATTGCAATTAGCCGTTACTTGAGCCGAAAATTAGGGGTAGGAGTAGGCGAGAAGCTTCGTGTAATTATGCCTAATGCTTCAACGTATACGCCTCTTGGTCGCGTGCCTAGCCAACGTTTATTTAAAGTGGCTGCTATTTACGAAACCGGCTCTGAAATAGACATGGCCCTTGCATTTACAAGCGGTGCGTCGTTACAACGGGTATTAAAGCTTAGTAAAAATACTGCGCCTAATTTAAGTGTATCGCTATATGAGCCTTTTGAGCTTGATGAATTTATTAAAGCAAGCCAGTTTATTTTAAAAGAGTATACCTATACCGATTGGCGTAGCACCCAAGGAACACTTTTTGCTGCTGTAGCAATGGAAAAACGTATTATGACTATGTTACTAGGGCTTATAGTGCTAGTGGCAGTGTTTAATATTGTCTCGGCACTCACAATGATGGTGAGCGAGAAACAAGGTGAAGTCGCTATTTTACAAACCCTTGGATTAACGCCCTCACAAGTGCAAAAAGTATTTATGGTACAAGGGTTATATAACGGTGTAATAGGCACTGCTATTGGCGCTTTTTTAGGTGTGCTATTTAGTTTATATATTAACGAGCTGCTGGCTTTTGTAGGCTTAAACTTATTAGCGGGGGCTGAGCTTCCGGTTAAATTTAATGCATTAAGCCTTACTATTATTGCTTTAGGTAGTATTGCAATGAGCTTTTTAGCTACTTTATATCCTGCGCGCAAAGCCGCAAAAGTAAAACCAGCAGAGGTACTGCGTTATGAATGATTTAGTTATTAGCTGCGAAAATTTAAGTAAAGTGTATCAAGATGGCAACAACCAAGTTGAAGTTTTAAAAGGTGTTGATTTAGCACTACAGCAAGGAGAAATGCTCGCTATTGTAGGCAGCTCTGGCTCTGGTAAAAGTACGTTGTTGCATATTTTAGGCACCCTTGATAGCGCAACATCGGGCAGTGCAAAAATTAAAAACCAAGAAGTAGCTAAGCTCTCACGCACTCAACAAGCTGCATTTAGAAATCAAAATTTGGGTTTTATTTATCAGTTCCATCATTTATTAATGGAGTTCAGTGCCGTAGAAAACGTAGCAATGCCACTGCTTATTAAAGGGTTAAGCGCAAAGGCTGCAAAATTACAAGCGCTGGAGATGCTAGATAAAGTAGGCCTTGCGCATAGAAGTGCGCATAAACCTTCAGCACTTTCTGGTGGTGAGCGACAACGCGTTGCTATAGCACGTGCTTTGGTAACTAAACCTGCATTAGTACTTGCAGATGAACCTACTGGTAATTTAGATAAACAAAATGCGATTAAAATTTACGATTTAATTAATGAGCTAAACCAGAGCTTAAATACCAGTTTTGTGGTTGTAACACATGATTTAGAACTCGCTGATAAGCTTGGGAAAATAGCATATTTAGACGACGGAAAATTATTAATTAAAGAGTCGCAGCATGTTGCTTAGTGCATTTTTAAGTGAACGCTTTAGAGCATATTCAGGCCATAAAGACGAAAAAAACGGATTTGTTAGTTTTATAGCTAAAGCCTCTACTGTGGGGATTTTACTAGGGGTTGCGGTTTTAATTGTTGCACTGTCGGTAATAAATGGCTTTGAGCAACAATTAGTGCATCGCTTATTAAGTGTTGTACCGCAAGTAGAGTATGTAGCGCCAAGCAGGCCAATAGCCAATTGGCCTGAAAAAGTTGAACGATTAAAGCAGCAGCCTCATGTAACAGGCGCTGCACCATTTATAGCTGTAAATGGTATGGCACAATTTAAAAGCCAATTAAAAGCAGTTGAAATAAGAGGTGTAGAACCATCACTCGAAGGAAATGTATCGGCTGTTAATCAGTTTTCACACGGTACTTTAGTAAGTCAGCTTGGCCTAGACGATGTAATTTTAGGCAAGCAAATAGCTGTGCAGCTTGATGCTCACATTGGCGATAATGTCACTTTATTAATTCCGCAAATAAGTCAAAAAGGGCAGTCACTACTTGCACCTAAACGTGTAACGCTTACTTTAGCTGGCATAATAGAAATGGGGGGGCCAATAGATAGCACTGCTGCGTTTATTCATTTAAATAAAGCGCAAAGCGTTTTAGGTTACGATAGCAGCCAAGTCACAGGGCTACGCCTAAGTGTTGATGATGTGTTTTCGGCTCACCAAATAGCGCTCAAAGTAGGGCAAAGTATTAGTGATTATGTTTATGTGTCTAGTTGGTTTAGAACGCAAGGCAGCTTGTATCAAGATATTCAAATGGTGCGCACTATTGTTTATATAGTGGTGTTTTTAATAATTGCTGTAGCGAGTTTTAATATTGTGTCCTCTTTGGTAATGGAAGTACGAGAAAAACAAGGCAATATAGCAATTTTAAAAACCATGGGCGCTAAAGACAGCACTATTTTAGCCACCTTCGTGATGCAAGGTTTAACGCAGGCTTTAGTTGGTGTGCTTCTGGGTACTTTAGTTGGGGTAGTACTTGCATTAAATATTAGTGAACTATTTACTTGGGTAAGCCAATTGTTTGGTGCTAACCCGCTTGAAGGCGTGTACTTTATTGAGTTTTTACCAAGTAAATTAGTACTTAGCGATATTGGTATAACTGTAATAGTCACATTTGTATTAGCAATATTTGCCACTATTTACCCTGCTTGGCAAGCTACACGTGTTGATCCCGCCAAGGTACTTGGCAATTAACCTTACTAAAACAATAGGGTCGGGTTTGTAAAGCTGCTAAACTGCGCGCTTATAAAATGTTGAGCGCTATTGCTTAGTCTTATACCAATCCACAATAATACTTAATCATTTTTAGGGGCTAAACGTGTCGCTATCTGCGTTAAAAAACTCTCATTTAGAACAACTAAATAGCGAATTTTTTGCCTTGCTATCAACACGTTTATCCATCCTCAAAATAGA
>NZ_PNCW01000077.1:0-19192 GCF_005886985.1 Pseudoalteromonas sp. S3178
GGTACTCCCCATAAATAGGCGATAACGCAGCATAAATGCCAAACATGCGCTGCCCTTCGGGTTCTGCCTAGGGGCGATAAACTCTTTGTTACTCGGTTTTTACTTAGCCCACTAGGTTACAAACCTCGCGCCGCGATTTAATCGCCCCTAGATTGAACAAATTTCAATCCGCAAAGATCAACACGCCCTAATACCCATTCGCTTAATTAAGTGATCTATTTTAAAGGTGAAAAAACATGTTGTTAGCTAAGCAAAAAACTCGCTATTTAGTTGTCTACATAAGAATTTGTTAACGAAGGGTGCGATACGTTTAGCCCCTTAAATTGATTGAGCAATATTACGTATTTGTATTAGTTAATATTTTGAAGATACTCAAATTTTAGACACAAAAAAAGGAGCCATGGGCTCCTTTTTAATACTTATATGAAAAAACTTAAGCTGCCGCTAGGCCTTCTTTTGCTTTTTCTACAAGCGCTGCAAATGCAACTTGGTCGTAAACAGCGATATCTGCAAGGATCTTACGATCGATTTCTACAGATGTCTTTTTAAGACCATTGATAAAACGGCTGTAAGACAGACCATTTTGACGTGAAGCTGCATTGATACGTGCAATCCATAATTGACGGAAAGTACGTTTCTTCGCACGGCGGTCACGGTAAGCGTATTGACCCGCTTTAGTAACAGCCTGGAAAGCTACGCGGTAAACACGTGAACGTGCTCCGTAGTAACCTTTCGCTTGTTTTAAAACTTTTTTGTGACGTGCACGTGCGACAACGCCGCGTTTAACTCTTGCCATTTCTAAAAACCCCTATTAAGCGAATGGTAACATACGTGAAACTAGACCATGGTCATTTTTATGAACCATCATCTTAGGACGTAGGTGTAACTTACGCTTAGAAGTTTTCTTAGTCAGAATGTGACGAAGATGCGCTTGTTTACGCTTGAAACCGCCAGAAGCAGTCTTTTTGAAACGCTTAGCAGCGCCACTGTGACTTTTTAGCTTATAAGCCATTGCAATAACTCCAATTGTATTGCTTTAAAATTAGTAAGCAGGCGTGAGATATATTTCTATAGCTCCACTTTTAGGCCTAACTTACTGCCATATTCCGGTGAAAACCCAGCATAAATGCCGCAATTTTACTTTAAAACCGGTTAGCACAGGTGAATATTTGCATATTACTTGGGTACCTGAGCTAAATTCGGTGCGTATTATCGCCTAAAAATTATTTTTTAGCAACAGGCGCCATCATCATAACCATTTGGCGGCCTTCAACACGATTTGGGAAAGACTCAACTACTGCTAACTCTTCTAAATCGGTTTTGATACGGTTCAATAATTCTATACCAATTTCTTGGTGAGCCATTTCACGGCCACGGAAGCGGATCGTAATCTTAGCTTTATCGCCAGCTTCTAAGAACTTACGTAAGTTGCGAAGCTTAACCTGATAGTCACCTTCATCCGTACCAGGACGGAATTTGATTTCTTTAATCTGGATTTGCTTTTGCTTCTTCTTCTGCTCTTTTAGTTCTTTGCTTTTTTCAAAGATGAACTTACCGTAGTCCATAACCTTACAAACAGGCGGCTCAGCGTTTGGGCTAATCTCTACAAGATCAACACCCGCTGCATCAGCCATAGCTTGTGCGTCTTTTAATGACTGAATTCCAGCTTGTTCGCCGTCGATGTCGATTAAACGAACTTCTTGAGCTGTAATTTCTTCGTTAATACGATTTTTTTGAGCTGTTTGTTGCCCTTTCTTGCCGCCTCTAATGGTACGTTCCTCCAAGAATATCAATAATATAAGCGTGTAGTTGGCTGTTTGCATATGCCCTACACACTCGATTTTTACTGCCGATTTTTAATTTCTTCGCTAATTTTAGCTACAAAATCATCAACATTAAATTTGCCTAGGTCTTCACCTGTGCGAGTACGTACTGCTACTTCTTGTTGTTCAACTTCTTTATCGCCAACAACAAGTAAGTAAGGAATACGCTTAAGTGTATGTTCTCGGATTTTAAAGCCAATCTTCTCATTTCTCAAGTCAGCAGCGGCTCTAATTCCAAGTTTATTTAATTTTTGTACAATTTCCTGCACATAAGGTGCTTGTTTATCAGTGATATTCATAATCACTACTTGCTTTGGTGCAAGCCACGTTGGGAATAAACCAGCATACTCTTCAGTTAAGATACCGATAAAGCGCTCAATAGAGCCTAATATCGCACGGTGTATCATAACTGGAGTGCGTCGTTCGTTATTTTCTGCTACATAAGTAGCACCTAAACGACCCGGTAATGCAAAATCTAGTTGCACTGTACCACACTGCCACGCTCTGTCTAAACAATCGTACAAAGTAAATTCAATTTTAGGACCATAAAACGCCCCTTCACCCGGAAGATAATCAAATTCAATGTCGTTTGCTTTAAGTGCATCAGCTAATGCAAGCTCAGCTTTATCCCACACTTCATCATCGCCAATGCGCTGTTCAGGGCGAGTTGAAAGCTTAACAACAATTTTTTCAAAGCCGAACGTCTCATATGTATCATAAACCATCTTAATACACGCTGACACTTCGTCCATTACTTGTTCTTCTGTACAGAAAACGTGAGCGTCATCTTGTGTAAAGCCACGTACACGCATTAATCCGTGTAAAGCACCTGATGGCTCATTACGGTGACAACAGCCAAACTCAGCCATACGTAATGGTAGGTCGCGGTACGATTTTAAACCTTGGTTAAAAATTTGTACGTGGCCTGGGCAGTTCATTGGTTTTATTGCGTATTCGCGCTTTTCAGACTCAGTGGTAAACATTGCGTCTGAATATTTTTCCCAGTGTCCTGATTTTTCCCATAATGAACGGTCCATCATCATAGGACCTTTTACTTCTTCGTAGCTGTATTCACGAAGTTTTTCACGAACAAATTCTTCAAGCTCACGGTAAATGCTCCAACCATCGTTGTGCCAAAATACCATGCCTGGCGCTTCTTCTTGCCAGTGCCATAAATCAAGCGCTTTACCAATACGGCGGTGATCGCGTTTTTCAGCTTCTTCTAAACGCTTTAAGTACGCTTTAAGTTGCTTTTTATCGCCCCACGCTGTGCCATAAATACGTTGTAGCATTTTGTTTTCAGAATCACCACGCCAGTATGCACCTGCTACTTTCATTATTTTGAAGTTTTGGCAGAATTTCATGTTTGGTACGTGAGGACCACGACACATGTCTACATATTCTTCGTGATGATATAATCCTGGACGGTCATCTTTTGCAATGTTCTCGTCCAAAATTTCAATTTTGTATATTTCGCCACGCGCTTCAAACGTATCGCGTGCTTCTTGCCAGCTTACTGTTTTTTTCACTACGTCGTAGTTTGTTTTTGCAAGTTGCAGCATACGCTTTTCAATGGCGTCTAAGTCATCTTGTGACAAAGAATGTTCCATATCGATATCGTAATAAAAACCGTTATCAATAGTTGGACCAATAGCCATTTTAGCTTCAGGGAAAAGTTGCTTAACTGCATGTCCAATCAAGTGAGCACAAGAGTGACGAATAATTTCTAAGCCGTCGTCATCTTTAGCGGTAATGATTTCAAGACGAGAATCTTCACTAATAAGATCACACGCATCAACACGATCGCCATTAACACGACCTGCAATGGTTGCCTTAGCAAGACCAGGACCAATATCGTTTGCTACATCAAGAGTACTTACAGGGTTTTCGAAACTACGCTGACTGCCGTCAGGGAGAGTAATAACTGGCATTATAAATCCTTACATACAGTGGTGACACCTACAATGTATCACGTGTATTTTCTAATAAAATTAAATGAGAATGACTCGACAACGCTCTTACGAATAAGCATTGACTATTTTTCGCCTTATTTGGCTAATGTAGATGCTGAGTCTGCTCAACTACAAAAAAGATATTGTCGCGTGATAGAGTAACAATTACAAGTTTAAAGCGCCTACATTCAGCGATATTTTACTATATTTAGCTATTTTTAGTGCTGCGTTAAGTAATTTAAATCAATAATGTGACAATTTTAAATATCGCATTAATTAAACAACAGTTAATGGCTTGTCCTCGCAATTTAATAGAGGTTGGGTATAATACGTGGCAATTAAGTTATATTAGAGAACAGCAATGAGAACATGTGGTGTAGAAATTACCGGTAGTGACGTACTACTTTGTATTTTAAGTAAAGATAATGACGTATTTGATATTCGCGATGTGCGCCAAACACGTTTTACCTTAGGTAATGGCAATGACACTGAAGTAATGCGCAAGTTTCAATTTGATTTTGCAAAGCTAATGCAAGATTACCAAATTGACTCTGTGGCTATTCGCGAACGCCAACCTAAAGGTAAATTTGCAGGCAGCGCTAAAGGTTTCAAAATGGAAACTGCTATTCAGTTAATTGAAAATTTAGATGTTCGCGTGTTCTCAACAACCGAGATTAAAGAGCAAGTTAAGCGTAACCCTATCCCTATTGCTTTTGAAGAAACCGGCCTAAAAAAATATCAAGAAAATGCATTTGTTAATGCCTACGTATACATAATGAAAAAAACGTACCGTAGCGACGAAATGTAATTTAACAAGCTTTAAAGTAAAAACGCGCCCAAATGGCGCGTTTTTTTATGCATAAAACCTAGAGTTACTCAGCTGGCTTTAAAAAGTAAGTTTGTGCAAGTTCATTATGAATACCCGCTAATTCAATTTGTATTTGGTCAATATATTTATGCAAAAAACCATTTTTTAATTGTCTGACTTCTTCTGACTTTAACTCTTTTATTGCAATCTCAATTAAATCGATAATACCTTTTGAGTTTGGTAAAACACTTACCTGCTTTTTTAACTCCATTAAACAAAACATTATAGAGCGAGGAAACACTTCACTGTGCATTACAAATTCAAGCACATCTGAGCGCTGCACGCGCACACCCATCTCTTGTCGGTACATTTGGTACGCACTGAGCGAACGTAATAAACTTATCCATTGAATATTTTCAAATGGTTTTGCTTCATCGCTAGTAATAAGTGTTTCTGAGCGAATATCTAAAATTCGCGAGGTCATATCTGCGCGCTCTATTAATGAGCCAAAGCGTATAAAAGTAAATCCATGATCGTGGTTAATTGTCGCATCTAACGCACCAAAAATTAAATGAGCTGACTCGATAATTTGCTTTAAATAAGCAAATCGACCGCGCTTTGTTAACCCTTCTTTTTGGTTATCTTTTACATAATAATACAAAGAGTTAATTTCTTCCCATACATCACGCGGGATCACGTCGCGAATGGTACGCGCGCTTTCGCGAGCACTAATAATCGAATTCAATATCGAGGAGTTATTATCGCTACCTACCAATAAATAACGCAGTGCTTTTTGCTCACTATAATCGGTATGGTTTTCTTGGTATGCTTTTCGTGCGCCAATAATATCTATTAACGGCTCCCACCCAGTACAAACACCTTTTGGTAAGTCCATCATTAACATGTTATTTACGTTGATTAAACGAGCCACATTTTCAGCACGTTCAACATAGCGAGCAACCCAATATAAAGTTTCACCTACTCTTGATAACATATTATTTAGCCTCCTCGTCAACAATCCATGTATCTTTGCTGCCACCGCCTTGTGATGAATTAACGACTAAAGAGCCTTTCACCATAGCAACTCGCGTTAAACCGCCTGTCGTTATTTGTGTATCTTTACCTGATGATAAAATAAACGGCCTTAAATCAGCGTGGCGCCCATCTACTTGCGTTCCATCAAGCGTGGGGACAGTTGATAAATCAAGTGTTGGCTGTGCCACCCAGTTGCGCGGATCCGCTTTGATTTGAGCAATCGTTTCTTGTTGTTCTTTTTTAGTCGATTTAGGGCCAATTAATAATCCATAACCACCAGACTCGTTAGCTGGCTTTACAACAAGCTTATCAATGTTTTTAATAACATGGTCACACTCTTTAGGATCGAGGCATTTAAAGGTTGGTACGTTTTCAAGCTTAGCTTCCTCGCCCAAATAATACTTTATTATTTCAGGTACATATGCATAAACAACTTTATCATCGGCAACACCTGCACCAGGTGCATTCACAAGAGCTACGTTCCCTTTAGACCATGCACGCATTAAACCAGGGACACCTAATTGGGACTCAGGTAAAAATGCTTCTGGGTCTAAAAATAAGTCATCTATTCGACGGTAAATTACATCAACTCGTTGTAATCCAGTTATGGTTCGCATGTATACACAGTCGTCTTTTTCGACGACTAAATCTCTGCCTTCCACCAGCTCACACCCCATCTCTTGAGCAAGGTAACAATGCTCAAAATATGCCGAGTTAAATACGCCAGGTGTAAGTACGACCACTTCAGGTTTATCTTGCTTACGTGGAGACATAGCCGCTAACATATCAAACAATTGCGATGGATAATCATCAACAGGTAAAATAGTGGCTTGTTCAAATAGCTCAGGAAAAACCCGCTTCATTACAGAGCGGTTTTCAAGCATGTAAGATACGCCTGAAGGCACACGCAGGTTATCTTCAAGTACATACATAGTGCCGTTGCCATCGCGCACTAAATCAGAGCCACAAATGTGTGCCCAAATTTTATTAGGTGGGTTAATGCCTACACACTGAGTACGAAAGTTAACGGACTTTTCTAGGAGTCCTTTTGGGAAAATCCCATCTTTTATAATTTTTTGATCGTGATATAAATCATCAATAAATAAATTTAAAGCCTCAACGCGCTGTTTTAAGCCAACTTCTACACTTTGCCATTCTTTTTTACCAATAGTGCGTGGGATAATATCAAACGGCCATGCTCTATCGATCATGTTACCTTCGTTGTAAACCGTAAAGGTAATACCCATTTCCTTAATCGCTAAATCAGCAACCGCTCTGGCTTTTATGAGTTCTTCTTCAGATAAACCAGCAAAAAATTGCGCAAGCTGTTTGCCATGCGATCGAATATTTCCTTGTGCGTCTATTAATTCATCAAAAAAGCCATTCGTTTGGTACGCTTTCCAATCAATTTTCATACACCCTTCCGTCTTATCCATAATAACTATGAAGTTGTTAATTTATTCTAATCGAATCATATCTACAGCTACGTCAAGTAGTTGAGAACCCCCACCAAATACAACACCTTTAAGCGGTGTTACATCAGAAAAATCACGCCCTACTGCAAGTGTTACATGTTGCCCACTTGGTAAAATATTATTTGTTGGATCAAAGTCTACCCAGCCAAAATCAGGAACAAACAGTGCAAACCATGCATGGGTTGCATCTGCGCCTTCAAGCTTTTCTTCGCCTTCAGGTGGTAGTGTTTCTATATAGCCGCTAACATACCTAGCAGCTAAGCCTATGCTGCGTAAACACGCGAGTGCAAAGTGTGCAAAGTCTTGGCAAACGCCCCTTTTTTGTGCAAAAACAACACTTAAAGGTGTGCTTATAGTTGTAAAACCGGGATCATAATGAAACTCATGAAATATTCGTGCCATTAAATCTTTACAGGCATCTATCAAATTAGCATTTGCTAAGAATGACACTAACGCATAATCCTTATAGGCTTCCTCAATAGGTGTAAGCTGAGAGGGCAAAATAAATTCAGATATTTTTAATAATTGTGCTGTATTTGGTTTTGCTAAAAAATCACGCGCTTCATCCCAGCTAATAACAGCAATATTTAAGTTTTTATTTGCAGTCGTAATTAGCTCAACTTCACTTATCATGGTCACTGTTAGTTTTTTATGCTGCGTTGCTATTTCAAACGCAGTGACTTTATTATCAAAGTAATCTGTAAACTCTTGAACATAGTTAGCAATGGGCTCTATCTCTATGTGGCTACTATGACAAATCTGCCCACGATTAGTTTTAGGTGTTAAACGTGCTTGGTTTTGGCACAAACTTACAAAATCAGTATAGTTATATGTTGTCGAATGCTTAATTTTATATTTCACGATTGAGCTTGCTCAATATTAGTCCAGTTCAATTTATTAGCCGTTTGTGTATGAGAAAAATACTGTAGTAATAATACATCACAAAAAGTATCTAGGTTTATTCTTATGTTATGGCTAAATTCAATTAAATGTTTGCGCTGTCCGTTTTCTGTTGTTTGCAGGTAATCTTTTTCGGTTACATAACAGCTCGTTTTGGAGAGTAAAATAGCTTTTTCATGAGCTGCAATTACGCCTTGCCTGCGTTTATTAGGTAAATGCTGGCAAAGCTGGTTTATTTGTTCAAGTTGAAATAATAATGAGCGGGGGTACTCTGCATCTAGCAATAATAACTCAAGTCCCGTGCCTATTGTTTGGTACATTCTATAGCGGCGTTTATGGGTTACTAAACTCACTTGGCTACTTAGTACTGCCTCTAATAAACCTAGCTCTTCAGGTTCATCTAGTTTTTGGGTGAGTAATGTATTTCCCAAAGACGTTATTTGTAGGCTGCGCTCTATGCGTCTACCTATCTCAAGTAAAAACCAGCCATTACTGTTTGGCATACAATCCGCCAGAGAGCCGTTGAAAGCCATAATAAGACCAATCACTTTATCTAAAATACTTTGGATGGTGCGTGTAGATATATTGATATTAACGTGCTTAAGTATTTTTATTTGCTCGTTCATTTCGTCAATAATACGACGACTATCATGAGATAATAGCTCTTGTACTTGTACCGATGCATTAGCTAAATATTTAAGCGTATTAATAATACTTCCAGCACATTGCTCATCTGCAAGTAAGACAAAAGCACTTTGCTTAGCATCACGGGTTTCAAACTCCTCATTTGTAATACTTTGCTCAATATACGGGTAAACAATATGCTGCGACTTGATAGCAGTGAGTAACCTAGCAACAATATTACGCCTTATTAAATCGGGATATATAGCAAGTTCGGTATAGCGGTCGATAAAAATACGTAAAATCCTAATCGTATTTTCACAGCGCTCTAAGTAACGGCCAAGCCAAAATAAATGCTCAGCGGTTCTACTTGAAATAATTCCTTCGAGTAGAGTAACGTCCATTCTTTTACGAATAGGTACCGGTGCATTTTGTTCTTCTAAGTCAATATTATCGACCGTGTTCACCCATGTGTCTTTGAGCCACCCCGATTTACCGGCTGAATTTCGTGCCTGTGTAGATAAACACAAGGCCGAGGGCAGTACTTCTATGCCATGCTCTGTAGTTAACGCATAACATCTAAAAATGACAGGTTTGGCTATTAATTTACCGTCTTGCCAAAAGGGGGCACTACTAAATACAGGCTTTTCTTGAAAGTAGTACGCATCTGGATTTTGTTGAATGTGTTGCTTAATTTTTTTTGCATCTAATACACCATCGAGCTTAAACTCAGGATTTTTGAAGCTTGTGAATTCAAGTGTACTCCAATCTAAATCCTCAGCTTCAGTGGCTTTATAATACTTAGCCCCTGGAATTAATAATGGCTCATCTAAAAGCTGCTCACATAGCTTATCTAAATTAAATTGAATCGCTGCAGATGACAAAACACCACTACCAAACGGATTTAAAACTTTAACGGTGCCCTCGCGTACAGCTTGCAATAACCCTGCAATACCATGCAATGAATATTCAGTTTGTTCTAATGAGTCAATGCTATTGTCGGGGATCCAACGCAAAATCACGTTAATTTTTCCAAGCCCCTGCAATGACTTTAGCCACACTTCGCCGTTTCTAACCGTTAAGTCGGCGCTTTGTACTAAGGTATAGCCAAAGTAGGTTGATAAAAACGCATGTTCATTATAGTTAGGATCGTCTATACCTTGGGTTAAAATAACAATTCGAGGGTCATCCATATAATGAATATATTCATTAATACCCTCTTGAAATAAGTTTAAAAAATCTTTTATTTGCTGCACATTACATTCGGCAAATTCTTCGGCCATTACGCGACGCGCAATAATTCTGCTTTTTAGTAATAACCCAAGGCCAAGTGGGCATTGGCAGTGATCTTTTAATACTTTAAATTCGCCAGAAGGCGTTCGATACACATCAAGTGCCGTAAAAAATAGTTTAAGCTCGTCTTTAGGTAAACTAAAGCCCTCACGCATAAAGTGACTGTCTTGATATAGGTTTTCGGCACTAATGTGCCCATTTAAAAGTAACTTTTGCTCAGAATAAATATCGTTCTGCACCTTGTTAAGTAATGAGGTGCGTTGCTTGATCCCTTTTTCAAGGGCTTCCCAATCATTGCCGGAGAACATAAATGGCAGTGGATCTAAGTGCCATTGTTGATTACTTTCACTTTTAATATTGCCATTTTGAAGAAGCTGACGAATTTCAATTGCACGACTACTTAGATCTTCGCCCGTTAAGCTTGATAAGCGGTTAAATAATGTATCCCAATGCTCAGGACTCAAACCACTGTGATTTGCTAACTCGTCATGCCCGTGGCCTTTTTCAAGATACAAGGACAACCACTGTGGTAACTCAGACATTGCGTTATTATTTATGTACAAATTAAAGTGCTCCACCTTAAAATTATAACATTAACTTTAAGGCTAAAATTGAATATAGATTATTCCACTTTAATTAATTTAAAAGTGGAATAACATCATTATTGAGCTGATTTATGCTTTATTTAAATCGTGGTTGTCGTCTTAAATCAAGCGTATTTGGATAATCCATATTAACGTTTTCTTCATCAGGTACTACAAAGTCACTCACCGTCTCTGCACTTGTAAACGTACGTGTGGCGGCTGATGGGCTCCAACTTGGTTGATCAGATGCTAACAACGATGGCGTGTGACCATGTTCCCAAAAACGTGCGACTCTACGCCCTTCTGCTTCAAATGCATTAACAGGTAAGGTTTCAGGGTTGCGTCCTCCGGCATGGCTTACATGATAAACAAATCCGCCTAATGAGCGCCCTTCCCAGGTATCAATTAAATCAAAGACTAATGGTGCATGTACGCCAATAGTAGGATGCAGTGCTGTAGGTGGTTGCCAAGCTCGGTAGCGAATCCCCGCCACAAGTTCATCATGCCCTTTTCCTTTAACCCCTTTTAACGGCACTCTACGGCTATTACAAGTAACAATGTATCTATCGCTTATAGCGCCTTTTACTTTTATTTGTACACGCTCAAGGGATGAATCTACATAACGTGCAGTACCTGATGCACTCGCCTCTTCACCTAGTACATGCCAAGGCTCTATTGCGGTTCTTAATTCTAGCGTTACGTTATCGAGTTCGCGTGTGCCACAAACCGGAAACCTAAATTCAAAAAATGGATTAAGCCAGCTTAATTGAAACGCAAAACTTGCCTCCTGTAAGTCACGCGTTACTTCAGCTAAGTCGTCTTCAACATACTGAGGCAATAAAAACTTATCATGAAGCTCTGTACCCCACCGTACCAATGGTTTGTGGTAAGGTTTTTTCCAAAACCAAGCAAGTAAGGTACGCAGTAATAACATTTGCACTAGGCTCATTTGCGAGTGCGGCGGCATTTCAAAACCTCTAAACTCGACAATACCTAAGCGCCCCGTTGGCGAATCAGGTGAATACAGTTTATCAATACAAAACTCAGCTCTGTGCGTATTACCTGTTAAATCGACCAATAAATTACGTAATAGTCTGTCCACTAGCCATGGCTCTGGCACTTCGCCCTCAGGCATGTGCGAAAAGGCAATTTCAAGTTCATAAAGCAGCTCATCACGCGCTTCATCTACACGTGGTGCTTGGCTTGTAGGGCCTATAAATAAACCTGAAAATAAATAAGATAACCCCGGATGATGCTGCCAATAAGTAATAAAGCTTCTTAATATATCTGGACGGCGTAAAAATGGGCTTTGATCAGGCGTTTCGCCTCCAAGTGTTACATGATTACCACCACCAGTACCTGTATGGCGACCATCTGCCATAAACTTATCGGTACCTAAGCGCGTTTGTTTAGCAAGCTCATACAGTGTTGTTGTTCTATCAACTAGCTGCTTCCATGAGGTTGAAGGATGTATATTTACTTCAATAACACCAGGGTCAGGTGTGACTGCATATTTTTCTATACGGCTGTCTTTAGGCGGGCTGTACCCTTCTATAACAACGGGTATTGAAAGCGCTTTAGCCGTGCTTTCTATTGCATTTAATAATGCGATGTAATGTTCAAAATGACTCGTTGGCGGCATAAAAATATACAAACGCCCTTCTCGCACTTCAAGTGCCATAGCCGTTTTGATCATTTCACTACCAATAAAGCCTTTTTTAAGTTTTTTAGTCTTTTCAAAACTTGCTGGTATATCAAATGGGTCGCGGTCAATTATATTGCCGCTCCACTGTAAACTATCAAGTGGTAGTCGATAACCCAGCGGTGATTCACCTGGTAGTAAAAAACAGTGTTCACGTTTAAATTCCCACAGGCAGGATTGCCAGCAGTGTCTACCTTCATTAAATTGTAATGGCAGCACATAACCTACAGGGTTTTCTATTCCTTTTTCCATTTTTGCTAAAAAGCCTTTTCGGCTCATGGCATTTAACAACTCAGGCTCTTTTGGGCCGACCTCTTTAGGTAGCGAGGCCTCTTGCCATAAATGATATAAAATATCCTCATAGGCAGTTGTAATTGCTTTTGTTTCTAAGCCTATTTGCTCGCAGAGCTTTTCGGTAAAGCGTTTGGTGTCTGTGTGATCTAATTTGTAGTCTTTATTAGGATCAGCGAGTAAGTTTGTATCTTTCCAAAGCGCTTGTCCGTCTTTGCGCCAATAACATGCATATTGCCAACGAGGTAATGGTTCGCCTGGGTACCACTTGCCTTGTCCATAATGTGTAAAGCCGCCTTTTGTATATACCTTATTCATAGCAACAAATAAGTTTTGGGCAAGTACGCGCTTTTCTTTGCCGTCAGCTTCTGTATTCCATTGCGGGTGCTCCATATCGTCTATTGAAATAAACGTAGGTTCACCGCCCATCGTTAAATGGATCCCTTCTTGATTATAAATATCATCAACTTGTAAACCTAAACGGTTTATAGCGCTCCACTGTGTTTCAGAGTATGGCTTAGTCACACGCGGGTCTTCATGAACACGCGTCACTTTATTATAAAAACTAAACTCAGATTCACATTCATCAATACCACCCGATACCGGTGCCGCAGAGCTTGGCTCAGGCGTGCACGCAAGCGGGATATGCCCTTCGCCTGCAAATAATCCTGAGGTTGGATCGAGCCCTATCCAACCAGCACCAGGAATGTAAACCTCAGTCCATGCGTGTAAGTCGGTAAAATCCTCTTCAGGGCCGCTTGGACCATCTAATGATTTTTGATCTGACGTTAGTTGAATTAAATAACCAGAAACAAAGCGAGCAGCTAAGCCTAAATGGCGAAAAAGTTGTACTAATAACCATGCAGAATCTCTACACGAACCAGTACCTTTAGTTAGTGTTTCATTTGCCGTTTGAACGCCAGGCTCTAAACGAATGCCATACCCTACCAAGTTATAAATAGCTTGGTTAACCGCTACTAAAAAATCAACACTTCTAATAGGCTTTTCAGGGCGTAAAGACTCAATTAAATCGACGAATTTAGGGCTTGGCTTTCGCTTTTTTAAATAAGGATTAAGCTCTGCTTTTGACACTTTATCGTATTCAAAAGGGAACTTTTCTGCGTATTCTTCTAAAAAGAAATCAAAAGGGTTAATTACGGTCATTTCAGCAACAAGGTCAACCGTAAAGCTAAACTCTGTTGTAGGCTTATTAAACACAACCCTTGCTTGATAATTGCCAAAAGGATCTTGTTGCCAATTTATATAGTGATCTTCAGGGACTATTTTAATCGAGTAGCTTTTTATTTTTGTGCGGCTATGCGGAGCAGGACGTAAACGAAAGATATGTGGCCCCATGTTTACCGCTCGGTCGTACTTGTATTGAGTATGGTGCGCTATACCAACAGTAATTGTCATTGATTAATTCCCCTTTAATAATGTATAGCCAGTTAGGTATTACAAAATATGACTTATCCTAAGCAATATTGTGCAATTTATATTCCATAAAATTTTTACTTATACGAGGCCTTAAAAACTGCTAAAAAACACACATTGGCCATTCACATAGATATTAGTTTTCACAAATTTACGTAATTAAAAAAATTTGCCTTTGTTTTGGTGCAAACGCTGCACCAAAAAAGACTAAAATTTAGTCTTTATTAAATTACAACAATTTAAAATATTGAATATTAACAAAGAAAAATATCCATTAATGTTTTACCAACTGTATTCTATAAAACCATTAATGGCTAAATAAAAAACAACTGATTTAAATTATTTCACTTTAAATAAGCACGCCGAGCATTAAAAAATAGTTCATACTAAATACTGCTATTTAAATTTATAAAGCTGTTATAGTGGAGCGATTTTTAACCATTTATGTTTTAAGAATTAGTCAAACTCAGATTAAAGCAAAACGATTAAAGTAATATTAATCTTCACGCTTTTATTATCATCAAATGCACCATGGAAATGTGCAAATGACACACCCTTAATTTAAAGGACACCTATTTATGCAAACGCTAACTGATACTGGCGATAATTTAGTAAAAGGTATATCTGCGCGTTATGGCCTTAGCTACGATGCCGTAGTGCATATGCTAATAGCAGTAAATCATGGTGGCGGCTCTATGGCTCAGTTTAATTGCCCTGAGCTTGGTGGTTCGGGTCAATGGATGCGAGGCGGTATGACCATGGTTGGTGATATGTTTAATAACGGGTTAAAAAATACCGTCGATAACTTATGTAATGAACTGGCTAACCTTTTAAGTACTAATCAGGTATTTCCTGTAATACCAGCAGGTACACCAGGTAGCGCTCAATGGTGGCCAACTGATTTGGGTAGCCCTTTTAGTAGTGGCGCGCAAAATAATATCCGTTATGCGGTATTCCCAAACAGGTTAGCCGTTGAGCTAAATGGCCAAATAACTATTTACGATACGCTTGATCACCAAATTAGTGGTGTAAGCCAGCAACAAGGTAGCGATACTTCCCTTACGTTTAACAGCCAGTGGGGAAACATTAGCGTAAATAGTTTGCCATTAGTTTCACAACCAACAGATACTATTATTCAGCCTGAGCAACAAAATTTTGCACAAGCAACACAAGCCCCTATTGAGCAACCTGTAAATAACCCAGCAAGTGATCAACAAGCTCAGCAAACACAACAAATTGAGCCACAAAAAGCGGTAAATAATATAATAAATACACAAGGGAATGTTTTGCCGTTTTCGGTAGCTGAAACCCTCGAAATAATCGAAAAGCTTGCGCATTTAAAAGAGTTAGGTGCGCTAAGTGAAAGTGAGTTTAATACTAAAAAGACTGAATTATTACAACGCATATAGTGCGTAACTTTGCGACTGTTCACGTGCATAACCCGTTTTGTTGTTTATGCCCTTTTTGCTAGTACGGTAAAAATATGAAAACCTTTAAATGTAACTGTAAAGATAACCTCACCATTTTTTTTGAAAGTAGTCATTGTTTAGCCTGTGGTCGTACTTTAGGAATTGACGACAATTTTAACCTTGTTGAACCCTACGAATTTAACGAGGAAACAGGGTTATATTTCAAGGCAGAGCAACCCGATGTGCCTTATCAAAAATGTGATAACAACGCACACTTTGGCGCATGTAATGGCATGGTTAATTTAAATACGTTTGCCCCTCCCGTAGATAAAGACGAAACGCTCTGTTTTGCGTGTCGCTTTAATGAAACAGTTCCCGATTTAACTATAGACAAACATATTCCGCTTTGGCGCAATATGGAAACGGCTAAGCGCCGTGCTTTATATACTTTAAAGGCACTTTGTGTTCCGCTTAATAACTTAAACCAAGACCCTGTAAATGGTTTAAGTTTTGACTTTATAACAGACAGAAACGTAAACGATCACTTTGTTACAAAGCTCGCTGGTCATGAGGATGTTTTTACCGGACATAATTGTGGGCATATCACTATAAATTTAGCTGAAGCAGATGATATAGCGCGCTCACATACAAAGCATGCAATGGGTGAACGTTACCGTACTTTACTAGGGCATTTTCGCCATGAATTAGGCCATTATTATTTTGATCAACTCATTGCCAACTCACCAGAGAAACATGCTTTATGTAAGCAATACTTTGGCGATGATGCGCTTGATTACCAAGAAGCCCTCGACATACATTATAAAAATGGTGCACCCGCTAATTGGCATGAAAACTTTATTAGCGAGTATGCCACTATGCACCCATTTGAAGACTGGGCTGAAACATGGGCTCACTACATGCATATTATTGACACACTAGAGACTGCAAAAAACTTTTCAATTACAGGCTCTATTACCGGTAGCGAATATGAAATAGATGAAGCTGATGAGCTAAGACTGCCACAAAATTCACACTATTTTTATGGGCAAACTTCAATAACATCAATTTTAGATAGTTGGATGGAGTTTTCGATTATATTAAATTCTCTTAACCGCAGCATGGGTTTAGCCGATGCCTATCCGTTTGTGTTAACGCAAGAAGTAAGAACAAAGCTTGAATTTATTCATCATGCGATTCATAACAGACTTAACTTAATGCCCAATTTAGTTAACACATCTACTGACTAACTTAGCGTATTTGGCATAAGGTTTTAAGAAACTTATGCCTCGCTTTAGATGCAACCCTTATATACTACCTCACAATTATAGCTAATACATTAGTCTAACCACCCTTCTCTTTGTCGACAATATATGTTTATTTAAACCCTAGTTTATGTACGTCACACACATCGACACGGAGAAACACATGCACACACAACATAAAGCGGTTAAAGAAGTAGAGCTTATAAACACATTACCGTTGTCACAAAGCTATTTTAAAGGCTCACAAAATACACCTTTAACCAATAAAACCATTGGTGCCTACTTTGATTTTATTGTCGACAAAAACCCCAGCTCGCTCGCGGTGGTAGTAAATCATCAAAACATCCGTTTAACCTATAAAGAGTTTCAAAAAGAAGTAAATCAACTCGCTATGGGGTTATTAGCCATAGGCGTTAAGCCAGGAGATCGGGTAGGAATATGGTCACCAAATAATATTCAGTGGTGCCTAACTCAATTTGCTACCGCAAAAATTGGTGCCATTATGGTATGCATCAACCCAGCCTATCGGCCAAACGAACTTCAATATGCATTAAATAGCGTTGAATGCTCTACACTCATTACGGCTTCACAATTTAAAGGCAGCAACTATATAGATATGCTAAATAGTTTAGCGCCAGAACTTAAACATTGTGACAATGGCAAGCTTTCAGCTCAAGCCTTACCTAGTCTTAAAAATGTGATCCGCATTGGTGATGAGATAAGCGCTGGCATGTTTTCGTTTTCAGATATTATGAATATGGCCACGTCAGCTCATGAGCTTGAACTTAACGCTATTGCTGCAAATTTAAGTGCCGATCAGGACATAAATATTCAATTTACTTCGGGCACAACAGGTAACCCAAAAGGTGCAACGCTTACCCATAAAAACATATTAAACAATGCGCTATTTGTAGCAGAATCTATGCATTTTACTGAGCAAGACAAGTTATGTATTCCCATTCCTTTATATCACTGCTTTGCAATGGTGCTTGGCAGTTTGTTATGTGTTGCAAAAGGAGCTGCAGCTATTTATCCAAGTGATTCGTTTGATGCAAAAACAACGCTTGATGTAATTGAACAAGAAGGCTGTACAGCACTGCACGGTGTTCCCACTATGTTTATTAGTCAACTTGAGCTCAGCACCTTTAATGAATATGACTTAAGGTCACTTAGAACGGGGGTTATGGCAGGCTCTACTTGCCCGGAACAAGTCATGCGTAAAGTTCAAACCCAGATGAATATGCATCAGGTTTTAATTGCGTATGGACAAACAGAATGCAGCCCTATAAATAATATAACTGAAACAGACTCATCAATAGAGCGCCAAGTAACCACCGTTGGGCGCGCCCTTGCACATACTGAGGTTAAAATTATTGATGAACTGGGTAATATTCAAAAAATAGGTTTACCCGGTGAAGTATGCTCTAAAGGAGCAGGCATAATGCGCTGCTATTGGAATGACGAAGAAAAAACAAAAGCCACAATAGATAGTGACGGCTGGCTTCATTCAGGCGATTTAGGTGTTATGGATAGCGAAGGATTTGTAAGTATCGTTGGGCGAATTAAAGACATGATTATTCGTGGTGGTGAAAACGTCTACCCTCGAGAAATTGAAGAGGTCCTTTATACCTACCCCGGTATACAAGATGCCGCTATATTTGGTATTAGCGATGAAAAATACGGTGAAGAAGTATGTGCGTGGATTCAGCCAAAAGAAGATGCATTACTTGATGAGCAAGCAATTCGTGCATTTTTAAAAGACAAATTGGCCTACTTTAAAATGCCTCGGTATATTCGTTTTGTAGAGAGCTACCCAATGACAGTAACAGGCAAGCTACAAAAATTCAAAATGCGTGAGCAAATGCAAGAAGCGCTCTCAGACAAAGCCTTCTCTTAAAGTCAGTCCCTAAATACAAAAAAGCTCAGCATTTGCTGAGCTGTTAGGGTCTGTTGACCTTTAAAGGTTAAATTTGCAAAGGTTAACATACACTCGCTTTATTTACTCTACAGGGCGGTATTGCTGCTGAACGCCAGTTAAAAATAAACGCAGTATTTGATCGTTACACACTCGGTAATGCTTGTTTTCTACTTTACGAGAAAACGCACTTAATTCGTGTTTACTCAAATCAAAGTCAACAAGTGCAAGCGTTGCTATTACATCTTCTGCTTTCATGTTTAGCGCAATACGCAGCTTCATAAAAATAATATTATTATTTAGCTTACTTTCTGGTATTGGTTGCTCACCGTCACGCTTACCGCGTTTAGTATTAATAAACCCGTTTAAGAACGTTGCAAACTCAGTGTCTGAAATTTTAACAAACTCTTGCTCGCCCTCTTTTATTAACCATGCAATGACTTGCTCTGTGGTTACTATAGCCTCTGCTGCAGCAAAAATATCAACCATGGCAGTATCTGTTAAGTTAAAGGTGTAGCGAAGACGGCGTAAAATATCGTTATTTGTCAAAGTAATTTCCTGAGTAAAGGGTTGTAATACCAATCCGCATAATTAAATGATCTATTTTGAGGATGGATAAACGTGTTGATAGCAAGGCAAAAAATTCGCTATTTAGTTGTTCTAAATGAGAGTTTTTTAACGCAGATAG
>NZ_PNCW01000078.1:0-1789 GCF_005886985.1 Pseudoalteromonas sp. S3178
ACAGGCACCAGTGATGCACCAAACAGCACCATCTCGGTGACGTTTACTGATGCAGCAAACGCCACTCAAAGCATTGATGTACAAACCGATGCTAATGGTAACTGGAGCGCGACACCAACGACTGATTTAGCCGAAGGGAGTTACAGCGTCAGCGCCAGCATCACCGATGATGCAGGTAACACAGGCACCGGCACTGACAGCGGCGAAGTAGACGTAACTCCACCGGCACTTGCCTTTACGCCAACGTTTGAACTTGGTTTATTGGTTACCTTAAGTGGTACGTCTGACTTGCCAGCAGGCAGTGAAATTACTATTACGGAGCAACTTGTTAATGGGGGAATTGGTGCAACATATACCACTACAACGGATGCAGATGGCAACTGGTCATTAGTCGGATTAGATGTATCATTGCTGGATGTTGGCTCAGTGATCGCCACAGCCACCGATGCAGCCGGTAATACCCGTACAATTAGCTCAGACGACTTTGATAACACACCGCCAACACTCACGGTTGATGTTGACGCACAAAGCGATAGCAACACGCCAATCATAAGCGGCACAAGTGACGCAGGTGAGGGTGCGCAAGTGACCATAGTGGTTACTGATAGCGACGGCAACCCACAAACCATCACTGCGCTTGTTGATGCGGATGGTAATTGGAGTGCCACTCCAACCACACCATTAAGTGAAGGTGAAAGCACGATTGAAGTGAGCGTACGCGATAGCGTAGGCAACGAAACCACCGTGAGTGAAACCACGACTATCGACACGCAAGCGCCAACGCTCACCATTCAAACCGTGGGCGATGTTAGTGATTTAACACCCGAGCTGCAGGGCACCAGTAATGAAATTGGTGGCACCGTAACACTCACTATCACCGACAGCGACGGCATAGTGCAAACCATTACCACCACCGTTGAAAGTGATGGCCACTGGAACATTGAAATCCCAAGTGCGCTTGCGCAAGGTGATTTTAGCGTTGTTGCCAGTATTACGGATGCGGCAGGCAACGAGAGCACAGCAAACAGCAGTGGTAATGTGGATACTATTACGCCAATCGTCACCGTGGATGCACTGGGCCTTGGCAACGACAGCACGCCAGTTGTTAGTGGTACCTCAACAGAGCCTGAAGGCACCGTTGTAAACATTGTTATTACCGACAGTAATGGTGATGAGCACCCAATCACCGCCACCGTGGATGCAAACGGTGAATGGCAAGCAACCAGCCCTGAATTACCGGATGGAAGCTACAGCGTGCAAGCCAGCATTACCGATGCAGCAGGCAATACCGGAGGCGCCGTGCAAGCGGGCACCATTGATAGCCTCGCGCCAACACTTGTGCTCGATACTGTGGGCGCGACCAACGACAGCACCCCGACAATCAGCGGAAGCACCAATGCGCCAGCGGGCACAGTGATAAACATCAGCGTCAGCGATGGCACCACAACCGAAACCTTCACTGCCACAGTACAAGCTGATGGCAGCTGGTCAGCGGATGTGCCGAATGCCTTAAGCGATGGTGAGCTCACCATTGAAGCAAGCGTAAGCGACAACGCCGGTAACACCACCACATTAAGTGAAACCGCGACACTGAACACCACTGCGCCAAGCATTAGCATTAATGCCTTGGTTGATACCAACGACACCACGCCAACCATCAATGGGACAAGCGATGCAGCAGATGGCACTACCATTAGCTTAACGTTTGAAGACAGTGCAGGGAATATTACGACTGTTGATACGACCCTAACTGCTGGCGTATGGAGCGTTGATGCCCCAGCTGATTTAG
>NZ_PNCW01000079.1:0-13264 GCF_005886985.1 Pseudoalteromonas sp. S3178
CTTAGCCCACTAGGTTACAAACCTCGCGCCGCGATTAAACCGCCTCTAGTTTGAAAAAATTTCAAACTGCAAAGGTCAACAGACCCTAGTCCTTTTAAGCCACTTTTTATGCACCTTGCTCAACACTTAATCTAAATGGCTTAATAAATAAAAATTAAAGCAAAAAAAAAGCGGTTTTACTTTAAAAGTAAAACCGCTTTCACACACAATGATTGGGTGTAACTGTGATTTTTTACATTAAGCTGGGCTCATAAACTCATTAATTTGTTCATGAGTAAGTGTAGGTGTCGCACCTGCACTTTCTGCAACCATAGCGCCTACGGCACAGGCAAAATCAACCGCATGCTGGGCACAATCGCTACTACAAAGCTGATAAATTAACGAACCTAAAAACGAATCCCCTGCGCCCACTGTATCTACAACGCTAATTAAATAACCTGAGTTATAGTAATTTTCGCCTTTAATAGTAAGTAGTGCACCGTGGCTGCCTTTAGTTACACAAAGGTATTCAGTGTTGGTTTGCTCTGCAATAAACGCTAAGTTTTGCTCAAGTGAATGGAACTTACAGCCCATTGCTTTAGCAATTTCGTAAAGCTCTTCATCGTTTAATTTAATGAAGTCGGCTTTATTCATTAAATCTACTAGCGTGTTTAATGTGTAATGTGGTGCGCGTAAATTTACGTCAAACACTTTAAAGTTAGCAACATCAACAAGCTGGTTTAACGTAGCAAGTGAGGCTTCGCTTCGGCCAATTAAGCTACCAAACACAAATACATCACTGGCTTTTACTTTTTCAATAAGGGTGTCAGTAAGCTCAATGTTATCCCACGCAGTGTCGGCTACTATTTCGTAACTGGCTGAACCGCTTTTATCTAGAGTAACTTGTACTGTGCTGGTTTTTTTGTCGTTATTTACGCCAATGTATTCGCAGCTTACGCCTTTGTTTTTAATTTCGCCTAGTAGCTCAGTACCCAGTTCATCGTTACCTACAGCGCTTATCATGTCGGCTTTAATGCCCAGTGAGTTAATACGCACACACATATTAAGCGGCGCGCCGCCTAAGCGTTTATCGTTTGCAAAACAATCCCATAGTACTTCGCCAAAGCAACTTACGCTTACGTCTTTACCTTGTTTAGAATCAATTAAAATGCTCATTATTAGTTACCTTTAGGCTCAAGCACGTTATTCATAATTGCTTTAATTTTGCTTGCCGGTGCGTATAACGCTTCTACATTGTTTTTGTAGTGAGACGTAAAGGCACTTTGCGTGTTTAAATCGCCAAATAAGCTTGTTAGCGATAAAAATGCAAGGTCATCAGTCGCCGTTTTAGCCGCGGCTTCATGTAACTCGCTTTGCATTGCATCGATTATTTCAAGCTTATTACCTTGCTCATCTTCGCCTTTATCGCTGTAAAAACACCATGCAGCAATAACTAGGGTCGCAAGTGATACATCACGCCCTTGCGCTAGATTTTCGTTAATAGTGGCAATTAAAAACTTAGGTAGCTTTGCTGCGCTTTCTGAACAAATGCGCGATAAGCTGTCTTTAATGTTTGGATTAGCAAAGCGCTCAATTAGCGTGTCTTTGTAGATTTCAAGGTCAATGCCTTCTAATTTCTCTAGGTTAGGCGTTACTTCTTTATCCATAAATGCACGTAAGTACTTAGCAAATAAAGGATCTGATACTGTTTCGTCAATTGTGCCGTAGCCATGTACAGAGCCTAATAAACCCAGTACCGAATGGCCTGCATTTAATAAGCGTATTTTCATGGTCTCAAAAGGTGTTACGTCACTTACAAATTGTGCGCCAACGCTATCCCAATCTGGACGTCCGCAGCAAAATGAGTCTTCAATTACCCATTGTGTAAACGATTCACAGGTAATTGGCCATTCATCGCTAACACCGTACGCATCAACAACGTAGTCAATATCGCTCTTTTTAGATACTGGCGTAATACGGTCAACCATTGCATTAGGAAACGTTACGTTAGTAGCAATCCACTCGCTTAGTTCTTTATCTTGCTCGGCCGCAAAGGCAAGTAGCATTTTACGCGTTACATTACCGTTGTGCTGAATGTTATCGCACGACTGTACTGTAAACGCATCAAGGCCTTGTTCTTTACGTAGCTTTAACGCAGCAGTAATGTAACCAAACGCTGTGATTGGATCGTTCGGGTTATTAATGTCGTTAATAATGTCTGGGTTTGAGTAATCAAACTCACCGGTTACCGGGTTAAAGTTATAACCGCCTTCGGTAATAGTTAACGACACAATGTGCGTATCGCTGTGCGCTAGCTTATTAATAACCGCTTGCTTGTCCTCTGGGGCAAACAAAAAGTCAATCATTGAGCCAATAACTTTGTTATCTATTTGCCCGTTTGGGTGTCTTACCGTTAACGTGTAAAGGTAGTCTTGCTGCTTTAAAATATCGCGCAGACCACGGTTACCTTCTAATAAGCCTACACCACAAATACCCCACTGCTCAGCACCTGGCGTTTTTAAAAGCTCGTTAATGTACACGGCTTGGTGAGCACGGTGAAAACCGCCCACACCAATATGAACTATGCCCGCTTTAAGTTTGCTACGGTCGTAGTTTGGTGTATCTACATGGCTTGGCATATCTGCCAAGCTCTGTTGGTTTAGCCCTTTAACAAGAGCGTCAGTGTGCTGGTGTTGCGTCATGGTGCGGCCTTACTAAAACAATATAAAAATTTAAATTAAGATGCAGTATTCAGTGCTTTATGGCGCAATAGCGACCAGTAAGCGGTTGCAAAATAAATAACGGTGCAAATAAAACATGCAATTTCAAACTGAGACTTATTACCAGAGTAAATGCTCATACTTTCACTAAAAAACATTACTTGGCTGGCAAAGCCAAAAATTATAAGTAACGAAATAGTAGAAGCAGCGTTCAACACTTTAGTTAGCATAGAATTATCAACTACTGGTGCTTGAACATTTTTAGCAAGTTCTGCTTGGTATTCTTTAATGTCTTGCTGCTCTTGCTCTTCTGCTGCAATTTCTTTGGTGTAGTCTTCACCCGCGCCGTATTTTTTAGCAAGCAGCGTGTAAATAACAATAGTGAAGAACCAAGTAGGAATGAATAAGTAATAAAACGACATTACATCAATAGCATTTAAGCCAAAGCCAAACACAAGTGCAAGCGCCCAAGAAGCGATAGCCGGAACGCTACGTGTGATGTTTTTGTATTTAGCCCAGTAACGAGTTAAACCAATTTTAGGAAATAAAACATGCTCGGCAAATACAATACCGCCCACAGGCACTACTAATAATCCTGCGTAAGTAAGCAGTGGTAACATTTGCGAAAATACAAACGGGAAACACGCAATTATAACGGTTACAACACCTACAATAGCGGTAGTGCGTTCACGCGATTGGTCAACAAAAATAGACTGTGCCGCAAGGCCTGCACGGTAAAGGTTAGCGTTAGCTGTAGTCCAGCCTGCAATAATTACAATTACAAAACCCGTCCAACCTAATGCGTGGTAAGCAACATCACCCGGATCAAGTGATGAAATAGTTGTTTTAAGTAATACCGCAACACCTGCACCCATAATACCGGCAGAGATCCATGCTATGTAATGACCAAAAAACATACCTACGCCTGAAAACAAACCGTAGCTTTTACGTTTAGCAAATCTAAAGATTGCCATATCAATTAAGCCAAAGTGAGTAATAGAGTTTGCAGCCCATGCAAAACCAATCACTTCTAATAAGCCAATACCTTTTTCGCCATCAGCGTTTGTGCCGGTCCAGATTGATGAATCCCCTATCGCCATAAAGTCATCAAACCCCGTTAGCGAGGTGACTCCTAATACATGGTTAGAAAGCTCAGGGAACAATGCAAACGAGCCTGCTATAAAAATAACAAATAACCACGGCGCACAAATTTTAGAAAAATCAGCAACCGTAGAAAAACCATACATAGCAACAAACACAACAATTGAGCCAACCGATAAAACAATGGCTACAAAGGCTAGGCTGTTAGGATACCAATCAAGCTGCGCGGGTATATCAAACAAAAACCTGACGGCCGTGGCCGATACGGTGATCATGGCGGCGGATATCACGCTAAATATGACCACGTTTGCCCAGTTATAGAGCTTGGTCATTGAGTTACCGGCAATTTTGTTTAGGTAGTTGTATAAACTTAAACGTGTTTCTACCGCAATTGGAGAGGTAATTAACCACCAAGAACACATTGCTAATAGGTTACCAATTAATAGACCTAATAAAATGTCGATGGTTGATGCGCCTAATGCAACAAAGGTTGCACCAATAACAAATTCGGTTGCTGCAACGTGCTCACCAGCATATAAACCGGCAAAGTGCTTCCAACCGTGAAGCTTGTGATTAGCAACGGGTAGCTGCTCTTCGTTAACATCGCTAAATGTTTGTGTGTGTGGACTTGATGCCATGGTATTTTCCTATTGTTTTAAGCGCAGTATTGAATACCAATTTAAATAAGCGTTTCTTATTTAAATTGATAATTAGCTAAATACTGGCCTCTTTATAATACTACTGTAACTACCTAATAATTAATGCTTTTAGCGTTACGCTCTGTCAGTGTTTGAGAGCCTAACGCGTTAATATATTACTGTGTCTGTAATGCCGGGTACTGATTGTAAAATTCATCCCAATGCGTTAAATGTGCAACGTTTGGGTATGCTTGGTGAACAAAGTTCACAGCATCTTGCATATGTCCGCCGCCACTGTAATGCAGCACTTGCATATTAGCGGCAAGTGCAGCGCATACGCCGGCTTTAGAGTCTTCAATCACTAAACAATTTTGTGGCTTAACGCCCATTTGCTCAGCGGCATGTAAAAATAAATCGGGCGCTGGTTTACCATTTTTTACCTCACTCGAGGTAAACACCTTATTAAAGTGCTGCTCAAGGTTTACAACATTCAGTGCTTTAGCTGTGCGCTTAGGGCTACTGCTTGTAGCAATACAACAAGGTACCGCTAGGCGTTGTAAAACTTCTTTAATGCTATTTGTTGGCATTAATGCAGTTTCGAACTCGTTTAATAGTGCTTCTCGGTAATCGGCTTCAAAGCTCTCAGCTAAGGTCACGTTAAAGGTATCAAATAAGTTTTGGGTCACTGTTTTAAAGTTACAGCCCAAAAAATATTGTTGTACATAAGCACGGTCAATATTAACGCCAATCTCTGCAAGCATATTTATTAACACTTGTGCGCTTAATATTTCGCTATCTATAACAACGCCATCACAATCAAAAATAACTAATTCAATTTTAGTATTCATATTGCCCCTTTTTATGCACCTAGTTTGGTGCAACCTCAACTTGAGCATAAGCCCAGCAAGTGAGCATATTCTCTTTATTGTAATAATAAGTCAACATCTTGTTAGGTTAAAACGCACCAAACTGGTGAATATTTATTCATTAATTATGAAATAGTCTGTATTTTCATTGGTTTCAAAAACGCAATTACGACTAAGGTCGAATATTTCACCCTGCGTTAAGTAAATCGATTAATGCTATCCACATCCAATCTAATTTTATGATAACAACAATCTAAACAATCAATTTTACCGAACCCCGTTTTGTTAATACACTCGTTAACAGTTAAACAGCCTGCAACACTGCCGGCACTTTATTAAGACGAGGTCGACAATGAATACTCAAAAAAATACTATTAATAATAAATCTACATTAACGCTGAGTGCGTTAGCACTAGCAATGGCATTACCTGCAAGTGCTGCCACTACACTTACTAAAGACAACGGCGCAGCTGTTGGCGATAACCAAAACTCAATGACTGCTGGCGAACGCGGCAGTGTATTACTTGAAGATGTACAACTAATTCAAAAGCTACAACGCTTTGCACGCGAACGTATTCCTGAGCGTGTAGTGCATGCGCGTGGTACTGGTGCACACGGTGTATTTGTTGCGTCTAAAGAATTAGACGATTTAACAATTGCAGCGCCATTTGCAAAAGCAGGCAAAGAAACTGACGTATTTGTACGTTTTTCTTCTGTAATTCACTCTAAAGGTAGTCCAGAAACGCTACGTGACCCACGTGGTTTTGCTACAAAGTTTTACACAGACGAAGGCAACTGGGATTTAGTAGGTAACAACTTACCAGTGTTCTTTATTCGTGATGCGATTAAATTCCCAGATATGGTTCACTCGTTAAAGCCATCTCCGGTAGATAACATTCAAGATCCTAACCGCTTTTTTGACTTTTTCTCTTACGAGCCAGGTTCTACTCACATGCTAACGTGGGTTTACAGTGACTACGGTACACCAGCAAGCCTACGTAAAATGGATGGCTGGGGCGTACACGCATACAAAATGATTAATAAATCAGGCGACGTTAAATACGTTAAGTTCCATTGGGTAAGCCAACAAGGTATAGACAACCTTGACGCTAAAGAAGTAAACGAAGTGCAAGGTAAAGACTTCCAACACTTAACTCGTGATCTTTACAGCGAAATTGGTAAAGGCAACTTCCCTAAGTGGGACCTATACATTAAAACACTTGATCCATCGCAGTTAGATGACTTTGACTACAACCCATTAGATGCAACAAAAATGTGGTTAGACGTCAAAGAAACTAAAGTAGGAACAATGACCTTAAACCGTATGCCAACTAACTTCTTCCAATCTACAGAACAAGTTGCAATGGCACCGGCGAATGTAATTCCAGGTATTGAGCCTTCAGAGGACAGACTATTACAAGGGCGTGTTTTTTCATACGCTGATACACAAATGTACCGCTTAGGTGCTAACCACCAGCAATTGCCAATTAACCGTGCAAAAGTTGAAGTGGTTAACTACAACCAAGACGGCGCAATGAACTACGGTAACACTACAAGCAACGTGAACTACCAACCTAGCCACGAAAACGTTGTAGAAAACCCAATTGCACGTAGAAGTAACACAGAGCTTAAAGGTTACGTACAACAAGCAGCGATTAAAAAGCAGCAAAACTTTGCTCAAGCTGGAGTACTTTACCGTGGCTTTAGTAAGCAAGAGCGTACTAACTTAATTAACAACTTAGCCGGCGATTTAGGCAAAGTGAAAGACAGCAAAGTTATGCACAAAATGCTTAGCCACTTCTACAAAGCAGACAGCGAATACGGTACACGTTTAACTAAAGCCGTAAATGGCGACATGAAACAAGTTAAGCAACTAGCCGCTAAGCTTTAATAGATTACCCAACCTAGAGGAAGGACCGACTCTCCCTTCCTCTTTTTTTAAAAAGGTAAACCGTATGCGTAAATTACTTATAATATTTACTTTAGTGATGAGCTTTTCAAGCTTTGCTAATGAACAACAAAGCACTGTAAATGAGCCAACAACCGCCCAAACACAGTACGAAAGCCTACTTGCTTATTACTTTGCTGCCGCGCGCACCGACGACACAGCCGTTATAACGCAGTTTGTTGATGCTGGCATTCCTATTAATAGCTACAACAACAAAGGTTACACCGCCCTCATGATTGCCACCTACCATGGTAATAAAAGCACGGTAAATACCTTACTGCAATTAGGCGCTAATGCCTGCCTTGAAGACAACCGCGGTAACACAGCTCTAATGGCCGCAATATTTAGAGGTGAATTTAGCATAGCTAAAACACTTGTTAGCCTTGATTGCGATAACGCACATCAAAACAAAGCAGGCCAAACCGCTGAGCAATTTGCACAAACTTTTGGTCAACAAAAAGTGCTCGACTTACTCGCACAGGTAAATAAGCAAAATTAATACGTTATTATTTACCACTCACACTCAATAAGTGAGGAGAGAACACATCAATAATCACAGTGATTTATATAAAAGTGAGACGCGTTTTATTCAATAACTGTCTCACTCCCTTTTAAAAATTAAAAGCGATACGTTACAGACGCACCAAGCGTTTGAGGGTTAACAACAGCCACATAGCCTGTTGGGTAACGCCCGCTAGCAGGTTCTACCGATGTATAGGCTTCTTCATCTAACGCGTTGTTAATATAAGCGCTCATTAGCCAATGCTCACTATCGTAACTAATTGTGGCACGTGTAATTGTATAGCCACCGGCAATACGCTCTTGTGTGTTAGTTAAATCACCATAATATTCATCCACATAATTAGCACTTACATTAACCTTTAAGCTATCAGTAAACCAATGCGATAAACCTAAGCTAGCTGTAAGCTCTGGTGCAGAGTTAAGCTCGTTGCCAACTGCATCGCTGTACGTGGCTGATTCATCTATTTTAGTTTTAAGTAACCCAAGCCCTGCATGTAGTTGCCATTGCTCACCTAACATACTGTACGCTTCAAGCTCTAAACCATAGCTGTGTGCATCATCAATATTAGTGATTTTTCTATCTGAGCTTAACGCTTGATACCCGTCAAAGTTATTATAAAAAATGTTCGCGCTAATATTAACATCACCATTATTAAGCACACTGCGCGAGCCTAGCTCGTAGGTATTTACTGATTCTTGGTCGTAGTAGTAATACTCTTGTGCCGTAAAATCTAACGCGCCGCCACCCGAGTTATAGCCTCTACGGGCGCTGGCCGATAACGTTGTTTCATCTGTAATTTTATATTGAATCGCTAATGTAGGTAATTTTATAGTGTTAGAGTCATCTAATTGCTCAACTAACCTACTGCCCCCAAAAGCCATATCAAAATTACGAAGCTGCTCTTCGCGCTCTATTCTAAGCCCTGCGGTAAGCGTAAATGCTTTAGTTAACTTAAAGCTTGTTTCTGAATAAATTGCTTTTGAGTCACTGCTGTCGTCACCAAAATAATCTGTTGCGCCTACACTTTTAAAATCTTGATCACGGTCAAAATAAGCAATACCCACAAAGCCTGAGTAAAAGTCACTGTTTAAGCCGAAGTTTAGCTTGCTATCAATGGTGATATTTTTTTCATCCATCGACACATCAGACTCAGCACTGGCAAGTGCTTCATATGCTTCGTAGCCCCATTCGTAATCCATATAAGCAAGTAAAATATCGAACGAGAAGTTATCGTTAATTTTATAGCTAATATCTACCTGCGTTGTATCTGACTGCGTATCCATACCGCGCTGAAATAGTGGAATATAATCCGTTGGTTCATCACCTTCAAAATATTTACGGCCGGTATTACCCTCTTCGCTGTACGTTGAATAAGTTAGCTGCACCGATAAGTCTGAAGTTGGGGTATATAATAACTTTGCACGCGTACTACTGGTATTGAGCTCGTTAAGGTTTTTATCCGTTGGGTTAGTTTCGTAGTGTGTTGGGTTGCTAAACGTTTCGCCGTTAACATATTGAGTAGATAAGCGAAATGCCAGTACATCATCAATTAATCCACCTGAGACAACTGCCGCAGTATCGAAGTAGTTGTCTTGGTTTTTGTACCCTACACGCACGGCACCTTCAAAATCTTGTGTGGGTGCTTTGGTTGTCATATAAACAGCACCACCAATACTATTACGACCATTACTAGTAGACTGCGGCCCGCGGTATACCGCAATTTGGTCTATATCCCATAAGCCTGTGTCGCCGGTTAAATCAGCTACAAATGGCTGGCTTACACCATCAACCAATGTTGAAACACGGGCCTTTGAACCACCACTAAACGAATTAAAACCGGTTGCGCCGCCATTGCCCGATACCCCACGCATATCAGGCACGGCACCAGTTAGTACAACCACATTAGCCATTTCGGCTAAAGCGTCAGAAACTGAAGATAGTTGTCCATTTTCTAATAACGATTTATCTACTACCGCTACCGATGTAATTGTATCTTTGAGTGATTTTTCAATTTTTTCACCTGTGACCACAATAGTATCCATTGACTCGCGACTTGTTTGGTCATCGGCAAAAGCTTGGCTTTGAGTAAATAATAAAGAACTCGCAATAAATAAAGACAGTTTATTGCGTTTAAATGAAGCAACCACGGTTATTTCCTTTTATAAATAGTTGATATTGCTGGGGCGAAAAAAAGTAACACAACCACAACACTATTGCAATTGAGTTTAATTATCATTTACACTAACATAAACATTAACAATCAACTGCGACCATGCTTCAACTTACTGTTATTTTAATCCTACTCATTGCTACAACCTTGCTCTATTGCAGCAACCGCCATCAAAGGTTATTAAAAAAGCCTATATCTAAGTACTGGCGTAAACTTGCAACCCTTCTTTTTATAGCTGCAATCGCTTTAGCTTTTTATATTTTCACCTCTGCTGCGGCCGCGTTTTTTATTCTTTTAATGGTTATGCTGGCCTTGATGATTGTTCCCTTTACGAGCTTATTTAAAAGTAAGGATATTAACTAATGAGTGCAGTACAAAGGCAAAAAATTAAACCAACTTGGCTTGGAAAAAGCCTAGCAGGAGGCCTTTTAGGCTTAGCCCTGGCATTTGTTCTAGTCGCATTTTTTGCTTGGTATGGCCCCGGAGGAATAGATGCACGCGACAAAGTACAATTCAATATGTGGATGATCCCACTAATATGGCTAACTATTTTTAGCTTCACGTATTTATTTAAATCTGCAAAGCAAGCATGGCTAACTCTCGGTGGGCTAAATATAACGCTTTATAGTTTATTCTTAATGTTGAGGCATGGGCTATGAAAGTAAGAGCAGACATTTTACGTACCTACCAAGGTGTTCATACTTGGACTGGGATCATTGCAGGCTTAGTACTTTTTATCGGCTTTTACGCGGGTAGCTTAACTATGTTTAAGTATGAGCTAGCTGATTGGGCAACGCCTGTAAGCGCACCTGTAACTGAGCCAAACACCAGTAACTATCAAGCCTTAGTAGATAAAGCTATTGTGCAATACCCTCAGCAAATGAGTAATGGCTTTTCTATAGATTTATTAACTGATCAAGCGCCGCTATCTTGGTACAGCCAAGGTAAAGAACGAGGAATGGCACTTGATAACCAATTACAGCTTTTACATTTAAATAGTAAAAATGAGCTAGTTATTGAGCAAAAAAGCGAAAGTAAGCTCGCAGATTTAATAGACTATCTGCATCGTACCGCTGGTTTTGCTGGCGAAATTGGGCATGACCAATCAGGTGTATACATACTGGGCATTGCGTCGGTTTTATACTTCTTAGCGTTGGTGTCTGGGGTAATTATTTTATTGCCAACACTTGTAAAAACATTCTTTGCAATCAGAAAAGAAAAAGGTCCAAGCCGCTTTTGGCTCGATAGCCATAATTTAGTGGGGATCGCCAGTTTACCTTTTCACTTAATTATTGCTTTTACTGTTGTTGTGTTTGCTTTTCACGATTTAATTTATGATGGGTTGTCGCCATTTTACGACGATAAATCGTTTTTTCAGCGCCCTCCTCCAGCAGCTCATAGTTACCAAATTGAAAACTTACCCAGTATAGAAAAACAGCTTTTAGCAGCAAAAAACTATGCCCCAGGCTATGAGCCAATTCATATTGCATTGAGTCGACTAAATACCAACAGCCCTACAGCAATTGTTAAAATGAGTAACGAAAGCGCAGTCGTTAGAGGCCCAGATACAGACTACTTATTTTTACAGCCGTATACATTAGAAGTCCTTAACTCGAGTTACCCCCAAGGTGAAGAAAGCCACTGGGGTAACATGGTTGCAAGCATCTTTTCGTTGCACTTTGGCACGTATGGAGGTGAATGGGGCCGGTGGGGTTACTTTGTAATGGGACTATTTGGTGCGTTTTTGTTTTATTCAGGTAATTTACTGTGGTTAGACAAACGCGCTAAAAAGGATGCCAAAAAACGCAGTACTCTTTTTATGGCTAATTTAACAATTGGTGTGTGCTTAGGGTCAATAATTGCAGTGGTTGCCACTTTATTAGTCGGTAAATGGGTAAACCAATTTACAGCTAATGCAAATTACAGCTATTTATATAGCTACTACATAGTATTTTTTGCTTTTGTTGCCTACACCTTTAAAAAAGGGACTCAGCACGCAAGTTATTGGGGCTTAGTTAGCCTTGCAGGTTTGTGCTTATGTATGGCGGGCTCTACCCTATTACAAGCTATATCTACAGAGCACTATTTTAAATACTATCAAAGTATTACTGTTGATTTTAGTGCAGTAGTATTTGCACTTATATTTTACTTTAGCGCCAAAAAAGTAAAAGCAAAACTTGCTCACAATACAAGCACACCAGAGTAGTTTTACAACGGGGTTTAAGCTAACAAATTAAACCCCTTTTACTGCTTTGCCCCTTCACAAAACGTCAGCGCTAAACACGTTACAAACTGGTATATCGCCCCCTGGTAATTAAGCTTTGGTATAAGCTGTTATTCTATTCTTGCTTAAGCTGGTCTAACCAGTTACCATTTTTGAATTGAGCATTTAAAAAAGCAACAATAAGTAATGAACAAAAACGCTTCAAAGCACGTCACTATAACCTGTAACGACAGGCAAACTCTAAGCGCACACCTATTTACACCCACCAGCCCTATTAAAGGTGCGGTGATGATTGCCCCTGCAACCGGTATAAAGCAGCAGTTTTATGCAAACTTTGCTACTTATTTACAGCAACATGGCTTTGGCGTAATTACCTTTGATAACCGAGGTATTGGCCAATCGCTTAACCGCAGTATTAAAAAAAGTAAGGCCACCTTACAAACTTGGGGCGAGCAAGACATGCCAGCCGTGCTTGAGTATTTGCAAAAAACCTTTCCGGGTACCCGATATCATTTAGTCGGCCACAGCGCCGGCGGGCAATTAGTCGGGCTAATGCATAATGCAGATCAGTTAAGCTCAGCGTTTAACTTTGCTTGTTCGTCGGGCAAATTAACCAATATGCGCTTGGCGTATCAAGTTAAAGCGCACTTTTTTATGAATGGGGTTATTCCGGTGAGTAACGCACTATTTGGCCATACTAAATCACAATGGTTTGGCATGGGCGAGCCTCTACCTAAAGGCGTTGCTAAGCAGTGGCAAAAATGGTGTAACGCGCAAGGTTATGTGCAATCGGCATTTGGCGATACCGTATTTCAACACTGTTACAACACCTTAGCTATACCGTCAATGTGGGTTAATGCCACCGACGACGACATTGCAAATAACGCGAATGTCGCCGATATGCTTTCGGTATTCCCAAAATTAAAAGCGAGTAAGTTAACCTTAAACCCTAAAGACTATGGCTTAAAAGAAATTGGCCATATGAAATTTTTTAGTAAAAAGTCAGATGGTTTATGGTCACACGCACTAGAGTGGCTAAATAAACACAGTTAAAAAAGGGTTAGGGCGTGCTGTTCTTTGATGGTTGAATTTGCA
>NZ_PNCW01000008.1:0-48776 GCF_005886985.1 Pseudoalteromonas sp. S3178
TAAGTAAAAACCGAGCAAAGCTTCCGCGTCCTGCTCACGCCCCTTACCTACATCCATGTAGGCAACAAAGAGTAAATTGCCCCTAAGTAGAACCCGAAGGGCAGCGCATGTTTGGTATTGATGCTACGTTATCGTCTATTTATGGGGAATAACCACACTACATAGGCTCTGTCTTGCCTAAATACCAAACAGTCTGCTGCAAATTCAACCTCGAAAGATAAACAGGCCCCAAGCCTTAGCTGGGTTACAATATCAACCTTGCTATTGCGCTATTAAATCCATACTATCTGACTACTTATGTGAAATAAAAATCACGACAATAACGGACTCGGTAAGACCAACAAGGTAGATAAATGCTAAAACACTGTTTATTTGGGCTACTTTTAACAGCCACCACATTTATGAGCCATGCAGAAGAAGCTCAACCAGCAAATTCAACAAATTCAACAAATGCAAACACCGCTTATATTATCGACAATTTATATACATTTATGCGCTCGGGTGCAGGTAAAAATTATCGGTTATTGGGTTCTGTAGATGCAGGTACACAGTTAACTTTATTATCAAGCGAAGAAAACGGCTTTATTAAAGTAAAAGACGATAAAGATCGTGAAGGCTGGGTAGAAGCTAAGTTTATTTCACAAACCGCAGGCTTACATCAGCAATACAAAACACTAAGCAGTGAAATGAGTACCATGCAAGAAAAGCTACGCCAAGCACAAATAGAGCTTCCACAGTTGCAAGAACAAACTCAAACACTGACAGACCAAAACCAGCAGTTATCTGCACAAATTACTAAGCTTAAAACGACTCTTGAACAAGAGCGTGTTCAAAAGCAAGCTGCAAGCTCTAAAGAAAAACGCCAACTACTCACTTACGGTGGTGCAATTGCGTTTTTAGGTCTGTTTTTAGGTATTATACTAACAATTGTGCTATCGCGTCGTAAACGTTACGAAGGCTGGGCATAAGCCCTACTCTGCACAATAAAAAAGCCGCTTTATAGCGGCTTTTCTATATTTTCATGAAGTTCAAGTTTTGGGGCGCTCATACCTTTGAGTAACCGCCCAAATATATCAGCACCAGTAATAATGCGTTTCTCATCGCCCCACACCAATACTACGTCGTGATCAATTGCTCCATCAAACGACTTATCTAAAGAATGACTTGCGCGTATTTTTAAAATAACGTCGCTTAAACGCATTGTTTCGTCAGCCACTATAATAGGCCTATGGCAATAGTAATATGGGTCAAACGTGTCAGGCTCAAAAAGCGCTGAACGTAAGAAGCCATCAGCATCAACAACAAGTAAAGGCCAACCCTCCTCATTAGTTATAATTACCCAGTTATAGCCTGATTTATGTAACTTACGTAAAAAGTCGTTATCGGCGCTTAAAGTAAGCTCAGGGAATATTGGTAAATCTAATTTAGTTGGCAGTGCAATAATTGAATCAGGGTCTATAACTTCCCCTTCCTTTGTGACACTTATTTCATCAAGGCTAAAAAAGTTAAGTGCGCCAATACCTTCTACATGTTGAACATCAGCCTCTTCTGCTTCTATATGTTTGCGAATAATGCCTCTTAATTCACTCTCAGCAAAGTAGGTAATACCTTCTTTACCTAGCCATGCATCAAGAACCAGCGCAGTAGGTTTAGCTACAATATAAAACAGTATTTGATAAAACTTAATAAGCGGCGAAAGCAAGCTTGCCATTTTAAGCGCATTACGCGAAAAATAGGCTTGTGGTGTTATTTCACCAATAATAGTAATAGCAATTGTAGAAAATAAAAACGAACTTGCGCCCATAAGTACCGAATCAGAAAGCAACGTAAGTAATACGTTTATACCTACATTGCCCCATAAAATAGTCGATAGTAAAAAGTTAGAGTCGTTACGAAGCGCCATCACTTTAATTGCGGCTTCATTGCCTTTTGCACTTTCCATCTCGAGCTGTAATCTACTTAGTGAAAAAAACGCTAAGTTTAGGCCCGAAAATATTGCTGATTGTGAAATACACAGCGCAATAGCACACCAAATCATGACATCAAAAGTCATTATATTTTCCTGTTCAAAAAGCTCATAAAAGCAATAAGCTGCCTAAGCCTAAAAAGGTTACAAATCCAACAATATCAGTAACGGTGGTTAAAATTACCGAACCCGATAACGCAGGATCTATTTTCATTTTGTCTAAAATCGACGGTATAACTACACCCGCTAATGACGCAGCAACTAAGTTTAATAAAATAGCCACCGTAATAGTTATGCTCAGCATTATGTCGTTAAACCACAGGTAAGTAAGCGCACCTATCACAAATGCCCAAACCAAACCATTTACAGCACCTACTCGTAGCTCTTTTTTAAGTAAAGCATTACGGTTAGAGTCAGTAACCTGCCCAAGCGCTAAACCACGTACAATAACGGTAAGGGTTTGGCTACCTGCAATTCCCCCCATAGAGGCAACTACCGGCATTAATACCGCAAGTGCAACTACTTGTTCTATCGTTGCGCCAAATAAACCGATAAACCACGATGCTAAAAAAGCAGTCGCTAAATTTATACCTAACCAAATACCGCGGTTTTTAGCACTTTTGCGAACACTTGCAAATAGGTCTTCGTCTTCACGTAAACCACCGGCTTTAGCAGCTGCTTCGTCGGTTATTTCTTGGCGTAACTCGTATGCTGAGGCAATCGTCAAACGCCCTAATAGTTTATTATCTGCGTTAACTACCGGCATTGCCATTTGCTCTGAGTGAATAACCACTTCAGCAGCTTCATATAAATCATCATCAGCATGCAGTGATGAAAAGTCATGATTGGCAAGCGTCATTAAATTATCGCCATCATTAGCTTTAATTAAATCGTTTACAGCCACCTCTCCTATTAAGCTCCCTTTACGGCTAACTAAATAAATAACTTCACTGTATTGAGGTAAGCCTTTATGTAATAACTTTTTAGCACCACCGGCGGTTAGTTTTTCCGACACTTTTAAAAAGTCAAAACCTAACCAGTGACCCAATTGCTCTGGCGGATATTGCTGCGCTAAGTCGTATTGCTTTGTTTGTGCTTCATCGAGTTGCTTTTTTGCATACTCAACAAAACGCTCTGGGATAACTTCTTCAAGCTCTAGCAGTTCCTCTACGTTAACTTCGTCGAGTAACTTAAACGCATCGGTGTCATCGAGTGTTTGCAATAGCCATAAACAGCTATCGTCACTTAAATTAACAAAAATTTCGTGTTGCGTGTCTTCATCTAATAACTGCCATATTTCAAGACGCTGCTCTTTAGGTATCGCTTCAAACAGTAATGATAAGTGCTCTGTTGAGAGCGTTAACTGTGCATCTGCTAAGAGTTTATTTTTTCGCTCTGTTGTTTCACATTGCATCAAGTCGTTTATGAGTTGTGGGAGCTGGTCTACCGGATACTCAATCATCTTAAAACCTTAAAATTTAAAAATGCACATTGTTTATAGTTTACTTGAACAATAAAAAATTGCAGAGAAAACGTGAACTTATTAAACATGCACAGGCTATTTTTGCGCATTGTATGGGCAAACTAAATGTTGTACTAATGTTTATTTTCAAATATTAGAAAAACAGTCAAAGGGATTATTTTTACATTAATATTTTTTAAACTGAGTAAGCTAAATAGCTTAGTTTAAGCAAAAAAAAGCCCATATTAGCGAGCTAACATGGGCAAAATCACACAATGAAATCGGTGTTTTTAAATTACAGTTTATGCTTTAACTTAAAGTCTGTCGGTAATATTGCGTACCAAGTCAGAATCTACAAATTGAGTAATGAGTGCTGCACCCCAAGCATAACCCCGCTGAATTGGGTAGCCTTTGAATATCCAGCGTTTACGCACATGATTAAAACGCGTTAAGTAATTTTGCTTGGCATCTGGCAATGGCTTATCACTGAGTTTATTCCATGCTTTATACACACCCGACATATCAGAGCCACGCATAAAGCGTTGTAACCAGCGCGGAAAGCGCGAAAAACTCATTGTTGACTGAAAATCGATGATGTAAGGCTTACCATCACTGCCGCACAAAATGTTTCCCATATTTCGCAAATCTAAATGCACAATGCCTTGGCGGTGCATTTTTGCAACTTGGTGTTCAAGGTCTTTAAAAAAGTTAACTGGCAGTGTTTTACCTTCATGTATTAGGCTTCTAAGCGGTGTACCTTCTATATAGTCATATGCTACTGCTATTGGCGATAAACGACTATAACGATTAACCACTGCATCTAACTGCGCCAGTCGGCTTAAACCTTTATATTCTTGATTAACAGATAATCGAGCAAATGTTTTACGAATAAACCACGGGCTTAGGCTAAAGTCTTTTACTATTAAATCAAATTTGTCATCTTTATATCTATATACAATCGCATTAGCAAAACGCCCCTTATGAACAACACTTAAGTGATGTTGCACAAATGAATGCTCAGGAAATTTCTGCTGTAATTGTGCTAACAAATTATTTTCAATCATAACAAACCTAACAAGATGATAACCTTAATTGCCTAGGCAACTATATTATCAAGATTGGGATTTCTACACAATCAGATCAGGTAATTAGCAGGCTAACTTTTTGTTGAAACAGTATCGCTATTTTATTGATAATCTATTTTTGAGGCGCATTTGGCAGTGTGTCTAGGTTGTTTATGGCTTTAAATAATAAATCAATTATTTGATTTTTTTCAGGCTCAGAAAAGCCATTTAATGCTTGAGTATACACTTCGTTAACTAAGGGCATAATTTCAGGGCAAAGCGCTTTACCCTTGTCGCTCAAACATAAAATAGTTGAACGCTTATCAAATTCACATTGTGTTTTATTAACCAGGCCTTTTTCTTCAAGGCGGTTTAACAACCGGCTCATAGCACCACGATCATAAACCATATACTCACAAAGCCCGGCCAGTGTATTTACAGACTCTCTTGCAAGTAATACCACAACAATATACTGCGCTGAAGTTAAATCCATAGGGAGTAGTTTTGCATCAACATGAGTTGCAAGTCTTGAACGTAAAAAAGACACTAAACGCCCTAAGTCTTGTTCTGGTGAAAGCTGATCTCGAGTACAACGTTTAATTGATGGCATATTAGGCATAACTATTTCACTATGTAGATATATTTGCATGCAGATAGACCCTAGCGCATACAAAAAATTCAATAATTTTTATAAAAACTAAGTAGCTAAAACTAACCACAAAAATAAAGCCGCAATAAGCGGCTTTAGCTAAAAGCGTTTACATTATTTAAATTTTAAACTGACCAACCAACTGGCCTAAATTTTCACCCCGTCCAGCTAAGTGAAGCCCAACTGATGAGGTTGTTTTACTAGATATAGTAAGCTCGTTTACTATTTCCTGAATAGCAAATACGTTACGGTTTATCTCCTCTGTAACACTACTTTGCTCCATTGCTGCGGTGGCAATTTGTGTACTCATATCGTTAATACTTCTTACTGAGCTGGTAACCGCACCTAAGCTTTCAGAAATAGCACGAGATGACTCTACAGAGCGATTACAGCTTTGTTGACTTGCTTGCATTGCCTCTACTGCAGCCGACACTAAGTTGTGCAGCTCGCTAAGCATTTCACTAATTTCAAGGGTGCTTACTTGAGTACGACTCGCAAGGCTTCTTACCTCATCTGCAACTACCGCAAAACCTCGTCCTTGCTCACCTGCACGTGCAGCTTCAATTGCGGCATTTAATGCAAGTAAGTTTGTTTGCTCTGCAATACCGCCAATAACGCTTAATACACTATTAATTTTTTTAGATTGATCGCTTAATGAGTCAACCTGTTCAGCTGCTACATTTATCTCACCCATTAAATGGCTTACTTCACTGAGTGAAATATCAACACACTCCTGCGCTTTAGCTACTTCTTGCGTTGCCGCTTGGGTAGACTCAGCTACTTGTGTCGTATTTTGCGCTACTTCATGAGATGTTGCTGACATTTCGGTTATAGCAGTAGCAACAAGATCCGTCTCATGGTTATGATTAAGTAGCTTACTTTCAATTAGTTGCGTTTGTGTATTTATATCTCCAGAAGCGGTTTTAACATCATGTGTTACATCAACAACATTAGCAATTATACCGTGAAGCTTACTTACAAACATATTAAATGCTTCGCCAAGTTGGCCAATTTCATCATTAGTATCAATGTCTAAACGTTTAGTTAAATCGCCCTCACCTTTGGCAATATCATCAAGGCTTTGCACCATACGCTGTATAGGTTTAACCATGGTATTTGCAGCGATTAATGCACATGCAATTGTTAACACTAGCCAAAATAGCGCAATTAATAATAGCGTCGTCACTTTATCGTTCATGTGCTGTGTCATGGTATTACGATATTTAGCTAGCTCAGCATCAATGTCATCCATGTACTCGCCTGTACCAATCATCCAGTTTGTTCCTGGGATCATGGCTGCATAGCCCATTTTTTCAATTAACCCTGCCGTACCGGGTTTTTGAAAATGATAGTTAAATGCACCGCCCCCTTTACGGGCTTGCTCAAGTAACCCAACAATAATTTTTTTACCGTTTGGGTCGGTCATGCCTATCTTGTTTTGACCTTCAATTGCATCACCTAACAAAGCATGGAACACGCTCACACCGTTAGTATCGTAAATAAAAAAGTAACCACCTTGCCCAAAGGTTAAGTCTCTTAGGGCTTTTTTGGCATCTTCCTGTGAGCCATTCGCTAATTGATAACGAACAACCTTACTGGCAATTTCTATCTCAGTGCGTAATAGAGTTTGTTTTTCGCTTATAAGTTTTGCTTGGAATGACTCAAAGTTTTGTTGCTGATTTTTATTCTCTAAATAATAAGAGCTCAGCATTAAACTAATCAAAAGTAGTGTTAGTGGCAAAATAGCTAATAACAACAATTTGTTTTTTAAGCTTAAATTACTCATTATTTCTCCGAACGCAGCAACAATAGTCATAAACAATAAAAATAAACTTTTATTGTTAAACTAATTTGCAAATAGTTAAATTACGATTGTTTACATTGTTTTATTAATGCTTGAGTAAGCTTAATAAACACAAACAAGATAGGATTGAACATACATTTAGCACGATCTGTTGGCTCATATTATAGCCGTAAGAATGCCTTAATGACATATAAAAAATTAAGACCTTAGTCTCAATAAAACAGCTTGGGGTTTAGCTAAGTAAACCTCTAGCCAAAATAGAGGTTATGCTCAATAAACAATCACTTTTTTAGAGGTGTTAAATTATAAGCAATTTTTGTTGAAACTATTTAATTTACACCAAATAAAAGCCCCTTAGTTACCTTTAATCTTGATGAGTTAATCTGGAGCGCATGTTAGTATAAGAAATAGGTGCAAGTGTTAACGCACCAGTGGATATTGATATTTTATTAACATATAATAATCCTATCTTACTAATACCAAATAGCTAGCATTAAAACGGAACGCATTACTTTGAGTCACAGTTATAATTTATTAAAAACGAATTACTAATGAAGTATTTTTTATACCTTGCGCTCTTAGTATCAGTCCATGTATTTGCAAAACCTGTAAATAATAGCATCGCATTTTACTATTCATCCCCTATGCCACTGGCCGAAATGACCTTTTACTCTCGAGTTGTAGTGCAACCTGAGTTAGTAACTGAGCATGAGCTTGCGTGGTTTAAAAAACGTAATATAGCTGTTTATGCCTATTTAAGTGTAGGAGAGTCATTTAATGAAAGTGAATCATCACTTTCATTAAACCCAAACTGGAATAGCCACATTGCTGATTTAACCTCAGAGCATTGGCAGCAACATATGCAAAACAGCGCGGCTTCATTAAAAGCGCGAGGTTTTACTGGCTTGTTTTTAGATACATTAGATAGCTACCAACTTTTAGATACTAAACACAATAAGCCTGAGCAACAAGCGGGCTTAGTCAATATCATAAAAAGCTTATCGAATACATTTAATAAACACCTTATTCTTAATCGCGGGTTTGAGTTATTACCTAAATTAACAGGCTTTGCCAGCGATTTAGTAGCTGAAGGTTTATATAGCCATTATAACCCACGCGACAACAGCTATAAGTTTACCACAAAGGATGATCAAGCTTGGCTAATTGCACAGCTTAACAAAGCACAAACCTTAGGTTATAATGTACAAGTTATCGATTATGCAAAGCCAAATAACCGCCTTGCAATGGCACTTAAAATAAAACAAGCAGGTTTTACTCCATGGGTTACCGATGGGCACCTACAAACATGGGGTACATCGAGCATAAAACCGGTACCTAGGCGAATTTTAATTCCTTATAACAGTAAGGTTAAACCGCTTATATACACACTTGTTCATTTAAAACTAGCCACCATGATTGAGTACTTAGGCTATATTCCTGATTACGTTGATATGGCAAAGCGCCCGCTGCCATTGGTGGATCCAAGCTTACATGCAGGTATTATTTCGTGGACAGTCAGCGATGCCTTTTATACTCCAACACTTACAAATTGGCTTGAATCTAATTTAGGTGTAGTACCACAGCTTATTTTAGGCGAGTTACCTAATGCATCTAAGTTGTTATTAAAATTAGGTGTAGAGTCGTTAAATACCTCACCAAAGGCGCCCTATGAGTTAGCTCACTTTGAACCTTGGCTAAAAGGGGAAGCAACAACTGCTCCGGCGATTACTAAACCTTATTTTTTAAAGCTCTCAAAAAATGCAACGCCATTAATCACAATTAATTCGGCAGACAATTTAGCCGTTGTCCAAGCAGCAAAAACAAAATATGGCGCTGTAGTTGTCGCGCCGTGGTTAATAGACGCACTCCCAATGGAAGGCAGTAAATGGGTTATTGACCCTCGAACGTTACTTACAAAAGCCATGGGGCTACCGCCTATTTTAGTTCCTGATACCACCACCCTTAGCGGCCGACGTATGCTAACTATTCATATAGATGGTGATGGTTTTACAAGTGTTGCGCACTTTGCAGGTAAACCTTATTCAGCAGAAGTGATTCGTGATGAAATAATTGAACACTACAAACTGCCACTTACTTCATCTGTAATACAAGCCGATATTGAACAAGGCGGTTTGCACTCAAAAATGAGCCCTAAACTTGAAGCCATAGCGCGTGATATTTTTGCCCTGCCCTACGTAGAAGTAGCTTCACATACTTATAGCCATCCCTATTTTTGGACCGCTCTTTCAGGGCGTAAAAAAATAGATGTAGATGATACCGATTATGGTTTTCACTTAGATGTACCTGGTTACAATAGCATTAGCCTTAAAAAAGAAATTACTGATTCAATAAAATATATTGATGAGAAGCTAACACCTAAAAACAAAAAAACAGTAATGATGCTTTGGTCAGGAGATGCAACGCCAGGCCCTAAAGCACTTGAGCTTGCTCGCGATGCTGGCGTACTCAATGTTAATGGCGGCAATACCGATGTAAATGCAGATAATCCTAGCCTTACACACGTATCGCCAATTGGCAGGCCTGAGCGTGATTTACTTTATCAAATTTACGCGCCAATCCTTAACGAAAACGTTTACACCAACTTATGGCACGGCCCTTATTATGGATTTAGGCGCCTAACAGAAACATTCGAAATTACAGAAAAACCATACAGATTAAAGCCATACACTATCTATTTTCACTTTTATTCTGCAGAAGTGCCTGCTGGGCTTGATGCACTAAAGCACAACATAGACTACGTATTAGCGAGGCCAAATACACCCGTGCATTTAAGTGATTATGCAAAAATAGCAAAAGACTTTTATTTTTCAGCACTTGCAAAAAACAGTGATGACGAGTGGCTATTTAGCTCAAAAAGCATTCGTACTTTACGTATTCCAAGTGACTTTGATGTACCTAATGTTACCCAAAGTACGGGGATTTCAGGTGTTACACAAAAAGGCGATTACATCCACATAACTGACGATATAGCACAGTTAAGCTTTGACCATACACAAACCAATAACAGTCCGTATTTAGCATCGGCAAACGTTGCTATTGATACCTGGCAAGTTAATGGACCTGTAAGCTTTAAGGCATGGGTACCCGCTACGTTAGATCTAATTAATGCACGTTCTTGTGAATTTATCTCCCATATGGGTAAACATTTTAAAGGGACTTCACGCGGTAAAATAACACAGTTTAAGCTGCCAGAAGGTCAATTTTACGGTTACTTAAACTGCAAAAGAGGTGCATTTTAATGAATAATAAAAAACGCCCTCATTTAGTTTCTGTTAAAACAATTTTAGCTATTTTAGCCGTTAGTTGTTTTGCACTTTATGCTTTGTTTCCGCACACTTTATTTTTTGAAGATGATGCACTTTCGCAAGATTACACCTTTGAGAAGTCATACTTAAATGCGGCACTTAATACTGACCCTAATAATGAAAAGCTGCGTGCAAAAAAAATAGAGCTACATATTGGGCTAAGTGAATATTCACAGGCAACTAACGAGCTAGATAAACTTCCTAAAAGTGAAAGAAAAACAGAGCTTGAAATAAGGCTCCTTTATGCATTGTGGGTAGATAGCGGTGCTAAAGAAGATGACAGGTTAGAAGAGCTTTCGCTTAAAATTACTGCGTTTAATAACTGGAATGAAAAAGTACTCAAAATAGCTAAAGCAATTGGCTTAAACGAAAAAGTGGCAAAGTACTACGCGCAAAACAACCAGCCTCTTATTGCAGCCGATTATTGGCTAAGTGCTGGCATGCCAATAAAGGCGTTGGCCATATATAAACACTATATAAATGCTGATATAGCCGCAAAAGCTATTGAAACCGCCTTAGGAGCAGATAGCCCAGAACTAGCTTACACCTGGTGGAAAACCTATGGCGATGCAAGCAACATTAAACGCACTCTTTATTTAGCTAACTTAGCTGGTAACACTGAAGATGCCGCTAAAGCTATTGAAGTATTACTTAAAGCACAACCTAATAACACACAGTATTTAACACAAGCTATGCAACTGCGTTTAGCAAGTGGTGATGCAAAAGGTGCAGAGCAGTTATTAGCAAAGCTATTATTAAAAAACCCAAATGATAAAGAGCTTCATTTGCTTAATTGGAAAATTAAGCGCTGGCAAAATAAGCCAAAAGAAGCGTTAAAAGAATTTAAATGGTTAATGGCTAACCGAGCTGTAACTGCAGCGATGCTCACCGATAGTATTAACGATGCTAACGCGCTGTACTTGTATCAAGATGCTGACGAAATATACGAATACAAAGCACAAAATAGAAATCTTAAAGGCAATGGTTTTGCAAAATGGATGCAAACCAATGAGTATATTGGTAATCCAAAACAAGAACTAAACCATATAGAACGCTTTGAGCAAATAAATGGCAAAAGTACCCTTTCTCAATATTGGAAAGCAAAAGTACTGCACGATACAGGAAATCTAAAAGCCCTAAGAGCTTTATGGCCAACATACTCGGGCCCTAAAAATGAGGAAGATTTACTGTGGATCGCCCGTGCATTTTGGCTAGAAGACGACTTTAACACTGCATTGCAAGTGCTCAAAAACAAGCAACAAAGTTCAGATGATGAATTTTGGAGTGCCCAAGTAGATATGGCTATGCGAGTACAAGATAAAACCCAAGAATTATATGCGCTTGAGCAACTGAAAAAGATTAGCCCTTTAAGTGTCGGTGATATGCTTCATTACCAACAATTACGCTTTGCAGGTAAACCAAAAGAATTACTAGCATATTTATGGGCCAGTGAAAATAAAACCGACAGGCAGCTAATACAAATAGCATTGCTTAGTACACAAGTTAATGATGCAGAAGCGGTTGCGCGTATTCATGCAGAACTTGATAAGCAGCGTTATAACAAAGCGCTCTATCCTGCTTGGTTGCTGCTTTCTAACTGGTATCAAAACCAAAGTGACTTAAACTATGCGTACACTACATTAAATCGCGCGGCTAAATTGAGTGAATACAATCCTGATGTTGTGTTAGCGCAAGGTTGGCTCGCACTACAAATGCACGATACTGTAATGATAGAGCGTATTTTAGCTAACTACTCTCAAAATGATCCGAGTTACGAGTGGACACAGCTTTTAGCTAGCTTATCAATACATCAAAAATCATATAACAGCGCGTATTTTTACCTACGTAAATTAGCAATAAGCGACCCTAGCGACTTAACAACCTTAGTGAACTTAGCTGACGTAATGAAGCAGTTAGGCTATTACGCAAACGCAACTGAGTTAAATCATTATTTATTGCAGCATTTACCAAAAGATAAGTACGCATACAGAGGCTTAATGTTTCGCTGGGCAGGCGCTATGGCGATGCCTCATTTAATGCAGCTCAATACAATGGATGAATTAGCCCCAGACACCATAGGCGAGCCGCAAACAAATTGGTGGCTTGCAAGGCGCGCCGCAACAAAATTAGAGCCTTGGCAAAAGCTTCAGCTTTATATGACCAATGGTGAATTTAATAAAGTTAAACAGCTTATGGCTGAAGCCTCACTAAGTAAACTTGATGAACTTAATGCACTGCTTTATTTAAAACAGCCTTATGCCACTATGCAGCGATGGTACGAAGAGCTAACCGGTGAGCCTAACGAATCACAATTAAGCTTACTTAGAAATGCTCGTACATCGTACTTTAGAGCGATTGAAGTTAACGCCTCTCCAGAAGCCGGATTAAACAGCAGCCAATACGATGTAAATGTTTACTTTCCGTATGCTAATGGCCAATGGAAGCTTAGTATTAGCGATCAGCAAAACTTAAATAACAACGGATTGCTGTTTGCTATTGAAGACAAAATAACGCGAGGTCGTTGGTACTTTGATGCCAAAATTGACTCCCACCAGGGAAGTTTTGCAAGCCGCCAAGGCCTAAGTTTAGATTCACGTTATCAGTGGAATGCGCGTACACAAGTCGGTTTAAAGATTGAATATAACGTAGAGAATCGCCAGTCCGAAGCGCTACTTAGCTATGCTCAATTAGATAAAGCAACGGCCTACGTTAACTACAATATTGATAATAGACAGAACGTGCAGCTTTCTGCCGCGGCTATGTCATTTTCTCAAAGAGATAATGGCAGTTCATTAATTAACAGCCAAGAGTATAACGCTCGTTACCAGTACAGTATTTTAAAAGATCGCCCAATTTGGAATGCGTATTTTAGCGCCCAATGGCAAGATTTTGAACGCGTTAACGCATTAATAAATACAGAGCAAAGACCATTAATAATTGATTTGCAACCTTTTAGACGCTTTGCGCTAGGTACTTCATTTGCATCAACGGGCTCACTAGAGCCACCGTATTTAGGAGCAAGCCCATCATGGTTATTCGATATAAGTACGGGGTATCAAACACTTAACGATACGGTTGATGTATCTGTTTCAAGTGGCGCAGGTTGGTCTGTACTGGGCGACGATTTATTTAAATTACAGCTGGGTTATCAAAGTAGCAATAAAGTAGGTAACTCAGATACACAATTACAATTAGGTTATTACGTACATTTTTAAATGTTAGGAGAGAGTATGTTTCGTTTAATTTTACCGTGTTTGGTATTACTATTATCAGCATGTACCACCAGCAGAGTGGCTGATGATGTAGAGCTAAATCCAAGTGCTACTGTGGCTTTATTACCGCTTGTAAATCATGCACAAACCCCACTGGCTGGTGAGCGTGCTGAAGATATTTTAGCAAGCATTTGGCAACAAAATAAATTACCGGCATTAATTCGCGCCCCTCGCGTTAATACCAAAGAACTCCCACCTCTTGACGATCAATACCGTTTAGATAATGCAATGCAATGGTTAAGCACTCAACAAGCCGATTATGTTTTATCTGGCAGTATTGAAGAGTGGCGTTATAAAGCAGGCCTTGATGGCGAACCGGTTGTAGCACTCACCCTATCGCTTAGCGTTAATGGACAAACAACCCCTGTATGGACTGGCACTATAGCTAAAAGTGGCTGGGGTCGAGATAGTATTGCTGCAACAGCACAAGATGTGATTGCCGATTTAATTTCGTACATAGAGGTTAGTGAGTGAAAACACATTTCCTTAGACCCAGAGAGGTTCCTGAGCTACAAATATGGGCTGAGGTAATAATATTTACCGCGCTTGCTTTAGGGCTGCCTATATTATTTAACGCCGAAGATCCTTTTTGGACTGAGGGAGGCTTTTCGTGGCCAGTACTTGGCCCATTATTAGTTGCTTTGCGCTATGGTTTTTCAAAAGGTTTTATTAGCATTTTATCCTTGCTGGTAGGGCAATTGTTATTACTAAAAGTAACTATTTTATCTGCCCAAAGTGGGTTTAATATTAACGCTATGATTGGCTATATTATTGTTATTATGATTGCTGGCGAATTTAGAGATGTATGGGAGCGTACTAATCAAAAGCAAAGTATTGAGCTTGAATACGTTACTGACAGACTAGAAACCTTTACTCGCCAATATCATTTAATTAGCTCATCACACGATAAAATAGAGCAAATGTTAGCAGGTCATACACTGAGCTTGCGCGAATCTTTGCAAGCAGTAAGAACCTCTATAGGCCACTTAAAAGAAAGACGATTGGACAGTGCTGCGCAAAAAATTATCGATTTATTTGTAGAGTACGGCTTGCTAGAAAAAGCGGCTTTATACAAAGTAGAAAACGATACTATTTTAGAGCCTTCCCTTGCAAGCATTGGCCAAATGGGGACGCCAGTGGCAAACGATCCGCTTGTACTTGCCATGTTTGAAGAAAAAGAACTTGTATCTGTAAAAGATGAAAAAGCATCATCAGGCCTAAGCAAGTACCATATTGCTATTCCTTTAATAGATGTAAACAACACTATTTATGGCGCTATATTGGTCGAAAAAATACAATTTTTTGCACTCAAAAACACCACACTTACACTTCTTGCCGTAATGGCTGGACACATTGGCGACCTACTTCGCCATGAAATAACAAACCCAGTTATGAATAAAGAAGAGTCACCTTACTTTATTAGCCAAGTTAAACGTGCAAACAAAGAGGCCAAACGTTACAACATTCCATCACAGTTGCTCAAAATAAAAGCCATGAGTATTTCAGATAAATCGACCCAACTTATGGGGTATTTAAATGAAGCTCGCCGTGGTTTAGACATTTACTTATACGACAATGAAAACCAAGTGTTATTGCTATTAATGCCCCTTGCCGATGAACTTGAAAAAGCAGGCTTTATTGCCCGTATGAACACCTGGTGTAAAGAGCGTACGGGTAATACATTAGCTGAGCTCGATATTGTTATTGAGCAACAAGTTTCTTTACCTGTAAGCCCAGATGACATAAAGAGAATGGTTTCACTGTCATGATTATAATTATAGTGGCCGCTATATTAGGGTGTATTTGCCAATACTTTGCACTAATGGAAGTCCTAAAAGAACCTAATTGGCTGCTGGCAATATCACTTCACGCTATAGCGAGCGCGTTGTTTGCTATTGTTAGTTATTTTTTTATACCTAAAAAATATAAAACCACACTTTTTAGCGCGTTTTTATTACTATTTTTACTGCTATTTACATTACCTGTACTAGGAATTATTGGTGTAGTACTTGCGATTACGTACGCCCTTTGTAAACCACTTAAAAATGACGATATAGAAATACAAGAGCATAAAATACCTGAGCTTCCCTTCGAAGCCAGAGCTATCGCAGCAACACCTACCTACTCAATTGGCGGCTTAAAAGCAATTTTAAAACATGCCAGTGAGCCTAATAAACGCTTAAGCGCTGTAATGGCCGCTCGCCACATGAGCGATTCACAAGCCATTCCTATATTAAAACTAGCCCTTAGAGATTTAGAAGACGATATTCGCTTATTGGCTTACTCAACGCTTGATGGTAAAGAAGCTAAAATAAACGAAAGAATAAGCTTATATCAGCAAGAAATTGCCCAAACAACTAAGCAACCTAAACTGAGTAATTTACAAAAACAGCTTGCTCAATTGTACTGGGAGCTAAGCTATTTAGGCTTAGCGCAAGGCGCATTAAAACAATACGTACTAGAGAAAGCACAAGCCCTTGCGCTGCAAAGTATTGAGCAAGTACAAATGCCTGCCACTTTTATATTTTTAGGCCGAATATGCCTTGCGCTTGGTCAGTACCAACAAGCGCATGAGCATTTAGTTAAAGCCACAGAACTTGGTATGGCAAGGCGCCATGTATTGCCCTATAAAGCCGAAGTTGCTTTTTGTATGAACAAGTTTGATGACTGCAAACGCTACCTCAACGAGCTTCCTATGCAGCCTAAAGGTAGCGAGCTACGTCATTTACAGGAGTACTGGCATGAGCAATAAAAACGCCGATATATTGCTACTTTTAGAAGGTACTTACCCGTACGTGCGTGGGGGGGTTTCTAGCTGGGTTCACCAAATTATTGAAGGGCTTCCTCATTATAATTTTGAACTGATATTTGTTGGTGGAGCGCCTGAGCATTATGGCGAAATTCAATATACACTGCCTAAAAATGTAACCAAATTACATGTCCATTATTTAGTTGAAGATAACAATACTGACATTAAAGCTAAACATGGTGTTAAGTATAAAAAAGAGCTATTTGAGTTCTGGCAGCAACTACAAAGCTACTTTAGAGACTGCAACGAGCCTATACCTACAGAGCTGCTAAAATTTGCTTTTGAAACATTAGCTAAAAAAGATGGCATAAACGAAGCTGACTTTTTATACAGCGAATCATCGTGGCAAGTACTAGCTAATTACTACTTAAAATATTGTGATGAATCTTCTTTTATCGACTTTTTTTGGTCGTATCGTAATTTATACAAACCGTTATTTAAAATAGCCGAAATTGCACGCGAGCTCCCTAACGTTAAACTCATTCATTCTATATCTACCGGCTATGCAGGTATTTTAGGTGCTGGCGCCAGTGTAATAAGTAACACACCATTTTTGCTAACCGAGCATGGTATTTATACCAAAGAGCGAAAAATAGATCTCATTCAAGCCAGTTGGATTAAAGAGTCTGAGCAAAGCCTAGGAAAAAACTTAAATACTGAGATGGGCTTTATACGCCGTATGTGGATCAGCTTTTTTGAACAAATTGGCCGTACAACGTATCAAGAAGCCGACAAAATCATTTCCCTTTATGAGGGAAACAGGCAGCGCCAAATAAAAGATGGCGCAACACCAAATAAAGCCTTTGTTGTACCCAATGGTATAAAAACCTCACGCTTTGTTGAATCTCTAGCAAAGCGACCTAACAAAATACCACCCGTAGTAGGATTAATAGGTCGCGTAGTGCCTATAAAAGACATTAAAACCTTTATACGTGCTATTAAAGAAGCCCAGTCGAGCCTGCCAAATGTCGAAGGCTGGATCATAGGTCCCTTTGAAGAAGACCCACAATATTACAAAGAGTGCCAGCTACTCGTAGGCAGTTTAGACTTACAAAGCACCATTAAATTTACTGGTATGCAAGATATAGCTCAAATTTTACCAAAGCTAGGAATTGTAGCGCTTACCTCTATTTCTGAAGCGCAGCCATTAGTACTTTTAGAAGCAATGGCTGCAGGTGTCCCGGTACTTGCCAGTGATGTAGGCTCATGCCGTGAAATAATAGAAGGCGGTACCGAACAAGACAAAGCTCTTGGTAAAGCCGGTGAAGTAGTCTCAATTGCCTCTCCAAGCGAAACTGCACTGCAAATTTCAAACATGCTAACTAATGAGCAAATGTGGTCAGAGTATCAACAAAGCGGCTTAGCCCGTGTGCAAAAATTTTATGACGAGAGCCACATGTTTGCCCGTTACGATAAACTTTATAAGGATACAATGGCATGGCCGGAATAGGTTTTGAGATACGTAAAATTCTCAAAAAGAACACCCTACTCTCAGTTTTTGAAGCTTATGGTTATGCTGGATTAATTGGCTCTGGGCCTTGGCTGCTTTCAATTGTAGCGCTAATGCTTATTGGTATATTAAGTTTAGGAATAGTACTGCCAAAAGTACTGATCATTCAGTTTTTAACGCTTGTAACTTACATGATGGCAGCATCACTTATTTTAACCGGTGGACTACAGCTGCTCTTAACTCGCTTTATTGCTGATTTATTTTTTCAAAAAGAAGATGCAAAGGTACTGCCTAACTTACTTGGCGCACAGCTTGTAACCACTATAGCGGCACTATTAGTAGGACTAGCTGTGTGGCCATTATTACCCTTGCCGGTTGTCACTAAAATAATAATTTTAGGCGCTTTTATAAGCTTATGTAATCAATGGTTAGGCGCTATATTTCTCTCCGGAATGAAAGAGTACAGGCTAATACTCGTTACTATGCTCAGTGGTTACAGCTTTATGGTGTTACTGGCTTTTTTACTACGAGACTGGCAAATAGATGGGTTGTTTTTTGCCTTTTTTGCAGGAGAGGCTTTACTCTTTTTTAGCTTCTTATTTATGATTATTCGTCGATACCCAGGTGAGAAGTTTATAAGCTTTGATTTTTTAAATAACAAACAGGTGTATTACAGTTTATTTTTTTGTGGGCTATTTTATAACATTGGCGTATGGGCTGATAAGATCATTTTTTGGTACTCTCCTAGCACATCAATTCAAATTATTGGCACGTTGAGAGCCAGCCCAATTTACGACTTACCTATATTTTTGGCTTACCTTTCTATCATTCCTGGTATGGCGGTGTTTTTAGTAAAAATGGAAACCGACTTTGTAGAAGAGTACGACCGTTTTTATACCGCTATTCGTGAAGGCTCATCGTTAGAAGAAATTTACTATTTGAAAGATAATATGATCCAAACTGCTCGCTCTGGGCTTTACGACATATTTAAAATTCAAGGCATAACCGTGGCTTGCTTATTGTTATGGGGCGAGCAAATACTTACCTTTATTGGTATTGATCCTAACTACAAAACACTGTTATTTATTGATGTAGTTGGTGTAGGTGTGCAGGTTATATTTTTGTCTATTTTAAATATTTTATTTTATTTAGATAAACGTTCAACCGTGCTGTTTTTGGCTGGATTATTTTTAGTTATAAATGTAGTTTTAACCTTACTTTCAATTGCTTTAGGGCCACAGTTTTATGGTTATGGCTTTGCGTTAGCCACTATAATTACCTCTGTTGTTGGGCTATTTTGGCTTTCTAAACAATTTGAAGATTTAGAGTATGAAACGTTTATGCTGCAATAACATAATATAAAGGCTGCTTATGCAGCCTTTATATTTAAAGCTTTTTCTTACAAAATAAGCATTTTGCTTTACACCTTCAGTATTGGGCGATTTTAATGAGAAAGACATTTGAATTTGCAATCAAATCAAACAAAATTAAAGTAGTTAATTATTGGTTTGGTGGCATTAAGTTATATATAAATAACCACTTACACGATTTTGATACAACGCTTTTTGCTATTAGCAATAAAACGCTGCTATCTGCAGACCTTGACGGTATTGGCACTTTAGAAATAAAACCATTATCGGCGCTAATGTCTGTAGAAATTGATGCATACCTTGTTAAGGGTACTGATATACAACATGTATATAGCTCACATAAACGCCTCACTCTAAAACAAAAAAGGCTAGCGCAGTAAACGTATAGAATGCTGCTAAAATAAAGAGCGTTAAAAGCCAAGAAAGCTCCCTTTACCTAGCACCGTTAATTTATCGAATATACGATTTAATAATTTAGCTATGCGCTAAGCGGTGTAGAAGCTGCAATTACTTACTCACCCAGCGCGCTTTAAAACCACGTGTATCAACATGAATAAATGCGCCTCTGTGCGACTTAGACCCATAAATACCTAAACCACCTAGTAAACCTTTAAATGACTCTCGTCTAGCTAACGACTCAACTATATCGGCCATCGCTTTAGCATCTCCTATTGAATGCTTACCGTCGTTATTTATGTCATCCATACGGTAGTTATCATCATTATCTATAAAAATATCGGCAGCATCGCCAAATACATGTCGACTGAGTTTTACATTGCCAATTGATTTGTTGTAGTACGGGGTTCTATAACCGCTCATAACCACCATGTTACTAACAGGTATGCCTTCTAAAATGAGTTCTTTACGTATTTTTTCTAGTTTAAGTAGTAACTTATTTTGTAAAAATAAATACTTTGGGTGCTTACTTCGCTGCTTACTAACAAACTCTTTAAGTGAAAAATGAGGTGAAATTTTTACGTTTTCATTTTCAGGCGTCACCTTCACAAAGCCATCTGGCACTATGTAGTGTGAAGTGTCTTTAATTTGTGAAGGTTTAGGGTAGTGGCCAATGTGGTAATACTTGAGCTTTCCTCCTTCAACGTTGCTTGCGGGTACTTTTACAAAAACGTTGATTTTCATACGCTGTTTTTTATCGGGCGACTCAATAATTACCGTTGTTAAACCAGGCTCTTTGGGTGCTTGCCATTGCCAACGGTTGGTGTCTGTAAGCTTCGAGTTCCCTTGAGTATTAATTAGTGTGTAAGCATTTTTTGACTGGGCAAAAAGCACTTCAAACTCAACCTCCTCTTGAGGCATTACAAATACCGAAAACACTGAGTACGGCATAACTATATCGTTAATTTTCAAACTAAATTCTGCATCTTCAAAGTTAGCTTTATTTTTTATATCAACCACTTGGTGCACAGCTTTTACAGGCGCTTCTGCAGATACACTGCTGCTAAATATAAGTGTGAATATAGCGATAGAAATATAATGAATAAATTGCATAAACCCTCTCATTATTTATTTTTTAACAAAGCAGCAATTACCGATTGTTTATTATTGTTTAAAAGTGCTTTTTTATCACGTTGATAAATATCATCTCTAAAGTTAACCAGCTTATTTTCATCAACCCATGCAGTCCAATAAACTAAATGAATAGGAAGAGGCTCATCTAAATGAAACGTTTGAGTACTATTTTGGTCACGAGCGCTATCGATATGACTGAGGGTTTGTGTCTCACCTTCGTGCTTAATAATCTCACGCGCTAACGAAAAGGGTTCTTCTATCCTTATACAGCCATGCGATAAAGCGCGATTTGATTGGCTAAAACGCTGCTTAGCTGGTGTATCGTGAACATAAATTGCTTCAGCGTTAGGGAATAAGTACTTAACTTCTCCTAGAGGGTTTTCTTCACCAGCACGTTTTACTAAAAAGTGATCAAATTGGTACGGCTTTATAGAATCCCAATCAATATGGCTAGGATTAACAGTTTGTGAGTCTAGGTAGCTGTTTTTTCTAATTTCAATATTATTTTTTACAAGGTAATCAGGATCCTCGGCGACCTTTGGAGCAATTTCTTTGGTAGCGATTGAGGTGGGTATACGCCACTCAGGGTTAACTACAAACTTTTCTATTTCGTCGCTAAATGCAGGCGTTTCCCAACTTGGTTTACCTACAATTACGTTATTTTTTAATTTTACATCGCCAGTTTTTACAAATCGTAAGCTGTATTCTGGGATATTTACATACACATATTGCTCATCACTTGCGCCAGCAAAGTTAGTTATTCTATAAAAGTTAAGTTTTAATTTATCGAGTTTTTCTTTTGCGGGAATGTTAAGCGTTGCAAAGGTGCGCTTACCTACTCGGCCATCAACTTTTAAACCGTGGCGACTTTGAAATTGTTTTACAGCTTGTTCTATATCTTTATCGAACATGCATATGGTTTCGTCGCAAGCATTACTTTTTAAGTCACGCTCTTGATATAAACGCTGTGCAAGTAAGCTCACCTCTTTACTATTACTGCCTAGTTCAAGTAATTCGTCGTTATATAAGTGTGTAAAACCACCGTTGTTAACTATTTCTTGATACCAATTAATCGCTTTTTCTGTACGCTCAATTAACTGGGCTGAATATTGGTCAAAGTAATAGCTGTCATCAGCTTGCATGTACTTTTGTGAGTTGTAAGTAGTTAGTGAAGAGTTAGCAAGCACCACACTCTCAAGCTCATTTGCAGCAAGAGTGGGTGCTGAGCATAATCCGCTCATGCTAATAAACAATGCAGTTTTTAAAGTAAAACGCTTTGCTTTAGTAAACGCTTGATTTGAAAATGACCCCTTCACTGTGTACCTCCTCGCTAAATATCGTTGATAAATGCTTTTGTACTTGCCACTAAGTAGTACACTGGAGGTGCAACGGTAATGCCAAATTAAATTTTAAAAATAAACATTTGAAATTTAATGACTTTTTAAAAATTCACATTTAAAACGTTAATAAATTAGATTAGTGGATATGTAATTAATATGCTTAAGTGTGTAAAGTTGCTATGGCAATTAATCGTTTAAAAAAGCTAAAAAACCACGTTCATAACGACTCAAGTACTTCGTTTTTCGTGGTAATGAGAGAGACTCTCTCCACGCAGTTTGAATATCTTCATCTTCTTTGCACAGCGTAATTAAATCAGGATGCACATACGATTTACGTGCTATGGCTGGGGTATTACCAAGTTGCTGGGAGACACTATCAAGCATGTTTTTTAAAGTAAGCGCTCCTTTGGCTTTAGCTAATTGTTTGAATGCAATCACGCTTGCTCGCCAAGTTCTAAAATGTTTTGCACTAAAATCCTCACCCATTATTTGCTGAATGTATTGATTTATTTCACTTGATGTAACATTGGTGCGCTCACCTTCATTTATATACTGAAACAAATGCTGGCCGGGTAAATCTTGTAGGTCCTTTATTACATGGCTAAGCACTCTATCGGTTATATTTACTTCACGCTCCTTGCCTGATTTAGCCCGATACTTTAGCTGAATATTTTTTCCCGTGAGCTTTGCATGGCGTGTGCGTAATGTTGTAGCACCAAAACTTTTATTTTGCTTTACGTTACGTTCATTACCTACCCTCAGTGCACCTAAATCCATAAGCCTTACAACTGCCGCTAAAGTACGTTCAATATTAAGCTCATCGCCTTGTAAGTCTGTTTCTAAACGTGCTCTTAACAAAGGAAGTTTATTACCAAACACTCCACATGCTTGATATTTTTTAGCCTCTTGTTGCGCTCTAAATTCAGGGTGATAGCGGTATTGTTTTCGCCCTTTACTATCAAACCCTGTCGCTAAAATATGTCCGTTTTCTTCTGGGCAAAACCAAGCGTTTTTATAGGCAGGCGGAAATGCCAATCCATTTAAACGATCAATCACATTTTGCTCTTTTATTTGCTTACCTATTGGATCGAAGTAAAGCCAACTTTTGTGTTTAAGTTTACGCGTGATCCCTGGCAAATTATCATCTACATAAATTAGCTTCATTTACCCTCCAATTATATTTAAAGCATGTTTCTAAATATAAAATGTATCACTTTAAAATAACCTCAAACTGAACAAGATTATTGATATATAATAAAAACTAACAACAACTATAACGACTTAATATATTAATAATTCTATTTAGGTTTTTGTAAAAGTAGGTAGAACTTACGCGCCAGCAGCGAGTCTATTACGATTAAACTTGATGCACTCAGCGCTAAAAATAACTACTTGAGATAGATTTATTATCCTAAGTTCAGATTAATTACACTTTGTCCCCCGCAAGTGGGGTGCTGTTTAAATGGAGAATTCAATGGCTTTTGATTATGGATCGATTGATCTTGGACTAAAAAACCCCTTCAAGCTTGAAGGTAAAGTTACAGCATTAAGAGGGCTTATTGAGTCTATTGCTGGTGTGAGTTTACTTGTGATTGCAGCAGGCTCTGTAAAAGAGGATGCAACCGCAGGTTGGATTTTAATGATATTTGGCATGCTTATATTAGCGCTTGGCATTCGCTCATTATCATCGGGTATATACGCAACCCTCAAGTACTTTGTTGGCAGAAACCACCCAACGTCGTTAGCTTATAATTTCAGTAAATCAGAAAGCTCAACCGCACAAGAAGAGAAAAAAGAGGTAGCCTATTCAGCTCAATCTCTTGAAGAAATGCTAGTTGGTCGTAAAAATAGTACATTTAAAGAGCCCAACGGCTTTTTATCTCGCTTGTTACACAGCCTAATCCCTAAGCTTTTATTTTTACCTTATCCTATTCGTAATATTGCTCAGCGTTTATTTGGCTCATGGGTAAGCACGCTTGTTGCACTTATTGCTTATGCACTTGTAGCATTCGTATCTTTATCAGGTTTTACTGGTGAAGCTGGCGAATTAGCCTTTCCTATATACAGTGCCATATTAATGTTTTATGTGCTTTTTTCTTGGCGCTCTTCAGGCAAACCTATTTCACGTAATGCAGAAAAAAATATCGAAGCTTTAGGTACTGGCGCACTTGCTAAAATTATTTCTTTGTCGTTTATTTTACCTATTGTTATTGGCCTTTCTATGTCGTGGTTAATGCAAGAGCAGCATATAAGTAAAGTGCAAATTGATAACTGGCTAGAACAGTTACCTAGCTTACATGCAGGCCTATATTTAGTGGCTATTATTGTATTGGCTATTCTTAGCTGTGCACTTGTTTTTGTAATGATAAAAGCACGTTTAAATTCGGTAACGCCTACTGCTGAAGTATCAGAGCTTCGTGAGAATTGGCAGGAGTCTGTTCATCCAGAAGAAATATTTATAAACCTTGATAACTTAGTAATGGCTAATCGCCGATATAAAGAAGTGCCTAACAGGGTTTACCGCGAATTAGACCCTAAATTACAAGAACAAATAGAAGGTAAAGGTGGCTTTAAAGGTGAAATGATCCAAGAGATTCAACCTAAATTACACCCTATGGATTTAGGTAAAAGCTTTTCACTTACTCGTTTATTAGCTCTATTAAGTGGTAACTTACTATATATAGTGGCGCTAACGTTTACTGTACTTTTAGCATACTCGCTTATTAATATTTACCACTATGTTGATGCGGCAAACATAAGCACCATTGAACAAGCATTTAATAACCAGCACATTATTCAATTTAGTGAACTACTTATGACAAGTTTTCACTTTTTACTAATAGGTATACTTATAAAAGCATTTGCTCAATTACTTATTAATAGTGCACACCTATTTTTTGCTGAAATGCAATTTGAGTCATTACTTGTGTACTTTAAATGCGAAGGTACATTTACCGAATCTAAAATTTCAACGGGTACAGGTATTCACGACAGTACTAGCTCTGTAAATACATTAGTGCGCAGTAGTATAACGCCTTGGATTATTGTATCTCGTGTTATTTCTACAACATTTGCAGCAACAGGTATGAAAAACCTAGAGCATCCTCGCCATATTATGGAAATGCATAAAGACGAAGGCCAATTGCAGGCTATCAAAAACGACTTAATTGCGTTTTTGAAAGACCGCGAGTCTATTGCATCAATTACGAGTGAACGCGATTTAGGTAACGCGTCGCAGATACATCAGCTAAACCAACAAACCCGTGCGATGCCTACTCAGCAAGCTATCACTGACGAGGAAGCTGCGTTTTACCTTAGAAAAAAAGAAAATTTATCTGACAAACCTAAAGCCTAAGTAAACGTTACAAATAATGCCACCTTGTAAATAAGGTGGCATTTTTTTATGCTTCAATTAACTTTATTACCTCTTTTTTACTCAACAACATGATTAATACTGTATTAGTGCACAAAGCTCTTGCTTTATACGCTAAAACCCAAATAATAACGTATTAACCACAGGGTAGAATGAGGAAAATGAGTTACATACTAACCACCCAATGTGCCGATGATGTAGGCTTAATAGCCAAAATTACAGGCCTGTGTCATGAACACAATTTAAATATTACACGTAATAACGAATTTGTAGATAAAGACGCTAAACGCTTTTTTATGCGTACAGAGCTAACTGGTGAGCCACAAAGCGACTTTTTAGATAAGCTACAAGCCTTATTGCCAGAAGGCGCACAGCTTGCACTACACAATGGCGCTAAAACAAAAGTCGTTTTACTCGCCACTAAAGAGGCGCACTGTTTGGGCACTGTGTTGCTTAAGCAATTTGAGCAAGCATTAAATATTGAAGTATTAGCAGTAATAGCTAACTATCCCGATTTAGAACCATTAGCTAAAGGCTTTGATGTACCTTTTCATGTTGTATCGCATGTTGGTTTAACCCGCGCAGAGCACGATATACAAGTAGGTGATTTAATTGCCTCTTACAACCCAGATATTATTGGCCTAGCTAAATACATGCGTATTTTAAGCCCTGAGTTTGTTGGCCGTTTTGAAAATAAAATCATTAATATTCATCATTCATTTTTGCCTGCATTTATTGGCGCAAAACCTTATCATCAAGCATTTGAGCGCGGCGTAAAAATTATTGGCGCTACGGCTCATTTTGTAAATAATGAGCTGGATGAAGGGCCTATTATTTTGCAAGACGTAACTAGCGTAACACACGCTAACACTGCCGAAATGATGGCTAAAATGGGTAAAGACGTAGAGAAAACGGTATTTAGTAAAGCCCTGCAACTTGCCTCTGAGCATAAGCTATTTATTAATGGTAATAAAACCGTGGTGTTTAGCTAAATATTAGTAATTATTAAAAAAGCCAGCTTAGCTGGCTTTTTAGTACTTAATCTGAGTTTGATTACTTCACGTATACACTAATTATTTAAGGCGTGTAATATGTGGGTGACTCTGGCCCGACTGGCATTCCCAATAAAAACACCCAAACATAAAACAAAATAACCCAGCCTACAAAAAACACCATACTGTACGGAAGCATAGTTGCGACTAAAGTGCCTATTCCCATATCTTTTTTATATTTAACTGCAACAGCCAATATGAGACCAAAATAACTCATCATCGGCGTTATTAAGTTAGTTACTGAATCACCTATACGATAAGCCGCTTGTATTGTCTCTGGTGCATAGCCAATTAACATTAGCATAGGCACAAATATTGGAGCGGTAATAGCCCACTGTGCTGAGGATGAGCCTAAGCTTAAATTAACCAAGGCACACATTAAAATAAACAATATAAATACTTCGGGGCCTGTTAGGTTGAGCGCTTGTAATAATGCGGCACCATTAATAGCTAAAATAGTACCTAAGTTAGTCCATTTGAAAAAGGCAACAAACTGCGCTGCAAAAAATACAAGTACAATATATAGCCCCATTGAGCTCATACTCTTATTCATGGCATTTATTACATCTTTATCGTTTTTCATGGTGCCAACAACACGGCCATATACAAAACCAGGGATACTGAATGTCACAAAAATAATAACCACAATCCCTTTTAAAAAGGGTGAACCCGCTACCTCTCCGGTATCTTGATTTCGTAAAATGCCATCATCTGGAATAATAGTCCAAGCAAGTAATAACGAAACAACCAATAAAGAAATGCCAGCCCATTTTAAACCTGACTTCTCTTGTTTAGTCAGTTTATCAATGCTGTTTTGCGATAAATCGATACTCGCGTCATCTGGGTTATACTTACCTAAGCGTGGCTCTACTATTTTTTCGGTTACAAAAGTTCCTAATATCGCAATTAGAAATACCGATATCATCATGAAGTACCAGTTAGCCTCAGCGCCCACAACATAGGTTGGATCAATCATTTGCGCAGCGGGTGTTGTAATGCCCGCTAATAATGGATCTATGGTGCCTAATAATAGGTTTGCGCTATATCCACCTGAAACACCCGCAAACGCAGCAGCCAAACCGGCTAAAGGATGACGCCCTAAACTATGAAAGATCATAGCTGCGAGGGGGATCAGTACAACATACCCTAGCTCAGCTGCCGTGTTTGACATAATAGCGGCAAATACCACCATAAATGTCACTAAACGTTTAGATGCGCCCATTACCATGCCTCGCATAGCGGCAGACAATAAGCCTGAATGCTCAGCAACACTCACACCGAGTAATGCAACAAGCACAGTACCAAGCGGCGCAAAGCCGGTGAAGTTGGTAACAAGCCCAGTCATGATCCGCTGTAACCCCTCAGCGCTCAATAAGCTAACCACCTCAATAACACCATCCGGATCACGCCCTGTCGCACCTTCTGGTCGTGGATCAATTGCGCTAAGTCCATACCAATCAGCAATACCACTAAATACAACAATTGCGACTGCAAATATTGCAAATAAAGTAATCGGATGTGGCAGCATGTTGCCTAAAAATTCAACAGTGGCTAAAAATCGATTAAATAGCCCATTGTTGTTTGGATCATTACTTGGTGAGTGTGTGGAGTCTGTCATACCCTGCTCTTGAAGTTACAAAATTGCAGTAACCTAGCATTTTTTGTATGTGAGTTCATGTATAAAAGGTGAATAGCTTGTGAGAAGGTTTAAATAAAGAAGATTAAACAGAGCCTTTTTGCCAATTTTTAATTTACTATTTTAAAAATACAATTGGCAAAAAGGCTCTTTTTTATAATACAGTTTGTTATGCTTGCTCTATTGGCTCAAGCTGAAGCTTGGCAGCAATTAAAACGGCTTGTGTGCGGTTGTATACGCCAAGTTTTCTGAATATGGCTGTAATGTGTGCTTTTACTGTCGCTTCGGATATGTGTAGTTCGTAGGCTATTTGTTTATTAAGCAAGCCCTCGTGTAAATATTGAAGCACTCGGTATTGCTGTGGTGTAAGTGAAGCAACTTGCGCTGCAATTTCTCTATCTTCACCTTCAATTTCAGCTACTTTATTTTTAAGCTCTTTTGGTAGCCATGTATCGCCTTCAAGTATTTGGTTTATTGCGCTGGCAATATCATCAGATGATGACGATTTAGGAATAAACCCCATAGCGCCATAGCCCATTACTTTTGAGACTATATTAACGTCTTCACTACCTGAAACTACTGCAATGGGTAAGCTCGGATAATCTTCTCTAATACGAATAAGACCATATAAATCACCATTACCTGGCATGTGAAGGTCTAGCAGTAATATATCAAGATCCTCTTGCTCGCTTAACACTTGCAGTGTGCTGTCAAAATCTGACGATTCAAAAACCTCTAAACCTTCAAACTTTGCGCTCAATGCGCCCTTTAGTGCTTCGCGAAATAACGGATGATCATCCGCTATTAAAAACTGACTCATGGTTCACTCCTAATAAATTCGGCCGCCAACCAGGTATAAAATCCTAACTGACAGCCGATATACTACGTTTAGAATCAACTTGTAATCAAGTTTTTAACGCGCATTTAACGATTTAATCTGTTCTCGATTAGTTCATCCACTACAGATGGATCAGCAAGCGTTGACGTGTCACCTAACTGTTGATGCTCATTTGCTGCGATTTTACGTAAAATTCGGCGCATAATCTTACCTGAACGTGTTTTAGGTAAACCTGGCGACCACTGAATCATATCTGGCGATGCAATAGGGCTAAGCTCTTTACGAACCCAGTTTCGTACTTCTTTAGTTAGCTCATCACTAACGGTTACACCTTCATTAGGCGTAATGTATACGTAAATACCTTGGCCTTTAATATCATGTGGGTAACCAACAACAGCGGCTTCTGCTACGGCTTCGTGAGCAACTAGCGCGCTTTCTATCTCAGCAGTGCCTAATCGATGTCCCGAAACATTAAGTACGTCGTCTACTCGACCTGTGATCCAGTAATAACCATCTTCATCGCGGCGACAACCATCACCTGTAAAATAAACACCTGGGTATGCACTAAAGTAGGTTTGCTCAAAACGTTCATGATCGCCATAAACAGTTCGCGCTTGTGAAGGCCAGCTATCTAATATAACTAAATTACCGTCAACAGCACCTTCTAGTGTATTGCCTTCTGCATCAAATAAGGCCGGAGCGATACCAAAAAATGGATGTGTAGCAGAACCCGGTTTAGTATCAGTCGCACCAGGTAATGGCGTGATCATAATGCCACCCGTTTCTGTTTGCCACCACGTATCTACAATTGGACAATTCGATTTACCAATTTGCTCGTAATACCATGTCCACGCTTCTGGGTTTATTGGCTCACCAACCGATCCTAAAATACGTAAGCTATCACGATGTGAAGACTCAATCGGCTCATCGCCTTTAGCCATTAAGGCACGAATGGCTGTTGGAGCGGTATATAAAATAGTAACGTTGTGTTTATCAACTACTTCGCCCATACGACCAGCTGTTGGGTATGTTGGTACGCCTTCAAATAATACTTGGGTACACCCATTCACTAATGGACCATATGCAATGTAGCTGTGCCCTGTGATCCAGCCAACGTCGGCACTACACCAGTAAACATCATCCTCTTGTAAGTCAAATACATACTCATGAGTCATTGATGAATAAACTAAATAGCCGCCAGTGGTATGTACAACGCCTTTAGGCTGACCCGTAGAACCTGATGTATACAATATAAATAAAGGATCTTCAGCGTTCATAGGCTCTGGTTCGCACTGCGCTGGTAAATCAGCGACTAAATCGTGCCACCAAATATCATGGTCATTCCAATCAACTTCACCGCCCGTTAATTGATGCACAATAACGTGCTCAATTGTGGTTACTGAGTCTTGCGATACCGCTTCATCAACATTAGCTTTTAGCGGCACGCAATTCCCCGCGCGTCGGCCTTCATCTGAGGTGATCACTACTTTAGCGCCCGAATCTTTAATACGGTCAGCTATAGCCGATGGTGAAAAGCCACCAAATACAACAGAATGAATTGCACCAATTCGTGCACACGCTTGCATTGCATAAACAGCCTGAGGAGTCATAGGCATATAAATAGCAACACGATCGCCTTTTTGTACACCTAGCTTTTTAAGGCCATTAGCAAATTTAGCCACTTCATCGTGTAATTGTTGGTAAGTAATATTTTCGCTTTCATTGGGGTTATCCCCTTCCCAAATAAGCGCAACTTTGTCTGCTTTAGTTTTTAAGTGGCGGTCAATACAGTTGTAAGACGCATTTAAATAGCCATCTTCATACCATTTAATGCTTATGTGGCCTTTATCAAAAGAGGTGTTTTTAACTTTAGTATAAGGAGTAGACCAATCGAGGCGTTTGCCATGCTCACCCCAAAAACCTTCAGGGTCATCAATAGATTGCTTATAAAGCGTATTATATTTATTTTTATCAACAAGAGTCGCATCTTTAATATGCGCCGGAACTGGATAGATACTTTGTGACATCTTCGTCTCCATTAAAATTGCTTGCCTTAGGCTCTTATCAAGGATTACTCAGCAGTGCTTTATTAAGTATTAGACCTTAGTTGTACTCTACTTCAATTTGCTCATTTGTAGTTTATAATCCACCTGCTTTCAATTATTTTACATAACCAATACAAGATGTTAAATGTAAGTAAATGCAAACTAATCAACTCTAAAACCTTAGTCTTATAGACCAATAGGTAATTGAGTAAATATTGCGCATATTCAAAAGTGTTTGTGTACTTTAATAAAGATATTTGCGGTATCACCTGCTAAAGCTTTATTTAACGAATGAAAACAATATGTGTATTGAAAAGCAAAATGAACACCCTTTTTTATTCGTAAGTAATACTCGTAGCAAGTAATACAACCTTACATGAAAAAAAAAGCAACAAACAACAAGTAGCCTATAAAGGACACCACAATGAAATTTACCCCATTAAAAACATTGGCAGCAAGCGCTGTGCTATGTGCACTATCAAGTACTGCTTATGCAGCAACAGCTGCAAAAATTGGTGATACCGAATTCACTTACGGTGGATACATTAAATTAGACACTATGTGGAGCGATTACTCTGCAGGCGCCCCTTCGGGCTCTAGTGTTGGTCGTGATTTTTATGTGCCAAGCACGCTACCTGTTGGTGAAGATGACGATTCTGATGCTGTATTTGACATGCACGCACGCGAATCGCGCTTTAACTTTGGTACTTCAACGTTAATGGATAACGGTAAAACAGTAAAAACCAAAATTGAGTTAGACTTTTTAGCATCAGCACCTGGTGGCAATGAGCGTGTATCAAATTCATATGCACCGCGTATTCGTCATGCTTTTGTAACTTATGATGGTTGGTTATTTGGTCAAACATGGTCAAACTTTCAAAATGTAGGCGCTTTGGCCGAAACACTTGATTTTGTAGGCCCTGCTGAGGGCACTGTATTTGTTCGTCAAACTCAAATTAAATATACAACTGGCGCTTGGTCTTTTTCATTAGAAAACCCAGAAAGCACAATTACCACACAAGGTGGCGCACGTGTAGAAACAGACGACGCATCACTTCCTGACTTCACCGCCCGCTATACCCACAAAGCAGATTGGGGTAACTTTGTAGTGGCTGCACTAGCACGCCAACTTACATATAAAGTAGGCGATGTAGATGCTGACGAAACATCATTTGGTATTAGCGCATCAGGTCGAGTAAACCTTGGTGAAGATTACCTTAAGTTTATGCTTACACAAGGTAAAGGTTTAGGCCGTTACGTAGGCTTAAATGTTGCCCATGGCGCAGTGCTTAACGGCGATGAACTTGATGCAATCGATTCAACGTCTGGTTTTGTTGCTTATCAGCACAAATGGACAAGCCAGTGGCGCTCTACGTTCTTATACTCATTCTTCAGTGCCGATAACAACACTGATTTATTAGCTATCTCTGGCGATCCGGTGGAATCTAGCCAAAGCTTTAGTGCCAATATTTTATACTCGCCAGTTAAACGTTTAACGTTTGGTGCTGAGTTTAAGCATGCTGAGCGTGAAACAGAAAGCGGTGTAGATGGCGATTTAGAGCGTTTGCAATTCTCTGTTAAATACTCTTTTTAATAAGTAAAAACAGCTTACTTCCTTAAGCGGCCTTGGCCGCTTTTTTTATATCTACTATAAGCTATATCTCATTATAAAATATGCTAATAACCTATGTTATTTAGTGAGTTCTTAATCAAATTCAACTCAGTAATAAATTCTATATTTCTATTCAGCCAAACCTAAAGTTAATAACTTTTAAATAGCTATAAAAATAGATACCTCAGTAATTTAAACTAAAAATATGAATTCGCGTGCCTTTTTTAATAATCATTTAATACCATTTTTGATAAGTATAAACCTACTAATGTATGTATATCATCCTCAATTGAGCCGCTAAAATTCAATAAAACAGAATAATTATAGATAAAACACATTAATGCAATTGCAAATCGATATCATTTAGATTAGATTGTGCACTTCTTTTGAACTAATTGGAAAAACTCATGTCGTCCCCACAAATTTTGCGTCTATCTAAACTAAGCTTTGCTACTTCTTTAATTTTATCTGGTTATGCATTTGCTGATGAGGCAAATACAAAAGATGACTCACTAGAAAAAATAGCTGTATACGGCCAGCATCATAAAAACTACATAACTGAAGATGCGCAATCTGCTACAAAATTAGGCTTATCAATTAAAGAAACGCCGCAAAGTATTTCTGTTGTTTCTCGTGCGTTAATGGACGACTTTTCATTAGACGATATCAATTCAGTGCTTGAGAGCACACCAGGTGTAACGGTAGAACAAATAGAAACAGACCGTACTTACTTTAAAGCCCGTGGTTTTGAAATAACAAACTTTCAAGTAGATGGCTTAGGTATTCCACAAAGCTCAGGTTCAATTCAAGGCACGTTAGATACTTCTATCTATGATCGCGTAGAAATTGTACGTGGTGCAAACGGCTTAATGACTGGTGCTGGTAACCCATCAGCTACTGTAAACATGGTACTTAAAAAACCAACGTATATTACACAAGCTCACGCTTCTGCATCTTATGGCTCATGGAATAACAAACGCTTAGAGCTCGATGTTTCAACTCCAATTAACGAAGATCATGCCATTCGTGCCGTATTTACAAAGCAAAAAGCTGAGTCATACCTAGATCGTTACGAAACAGACAAAACGATTGGTTATTTAGCCTACGAAGGCAAGCTAACTGACGACACCCTATTAAGCATTAACTACGTTAATCAGCAAAAAGATGCCGATAGCCCGCTTTGGGGTGCATTACCACTTTACTATACTGATGGTTCAGCCACAGATTATGATTCATCTACCAGCACAGCATCTGATTGGTCTTATTGGGATAACAGCGCTGAGCAAGTATATGTAACGCTTGAGCAAAACTTATCTGCTACTTGGGTAGCAATAGCCCGCTATGCACACATTGAAAACGAGCAAGACTCGGAGCTTTTTTACGTTTATGGCACGCCTGAAAAAGAAACAGAACTTGGTTTAACAGGTTACGCAAGTCGTTACGATTATGAAGATAAACACGACCTGTTTGATTTATATGCCAGTGGTAAATTTGATTTATTCGGTCAAGAGCATGATTTATCGTTTGGTGTAAGCCAAGCAAAAATGGATTACAACGAGCAGTCTCTTTACGATTACACCACAGGGAATGGCTTTCCTGAAATGCCATCACTCGATACGTGGGATGGCGTAATGCCTGAGGCAACACTTGCCGATGGTTTGAACGGTAGTGATATAGAAAATAAACAGCAATCAGCCTATATATCAACACGTATTAAACTTAGCACTCCTTTAAGTATACTTGCAGGTGTTCGATACACCGACTGGGAAACAAAAGGGACTGCTTATGGCGTTGAGCAAACACGTAGCGATAATGAGCTTATACCTTACGTAGGCGCAGTGTATGACTTTACCGAAACACTATCTGCCTATGCAAGCTACACAGAAACGTTTGTTCCTCAAAAAGAGCTTGATATAAACGCAGAGCAATTAGCACCAGTTACAGGTAAAAGCAGCGAAATTGGTGTTAAAGCCCAGCTTTTAGATGATCAAATTTTTGTTACATTTGCTTACTTTGATGCAAAACAAGAAAATTTAGCGGTCGCATTACCAGATTCACTTCCAGGTGATACTCGTTACTACGGCGCAGACGGTATTAACAGCGACGGTTTTGAAGTTGAGTTAAGTGGTAAAATTACAGACGATTTAAGTGCGAGTATTAGCTTTAGCAACTTAAATATTGATGGTGACGATTTAGTTAAAGATTACACACCTGAAAACCAATTAAAACTAGCAGCTACTTATCAAGTACCATTTGTTGAAGGTTTAACATTTGGTGCAAACTACCGCTGGCAGGATTCTGTAAGCCGTGTACAAGTAGAAGATGCTTCAGGCACAGCGCTTGTAACGACTAAACAAGATGCTTACGGCATTCTTGATTTAATGGCTAACTACAAAATTACAGAAAACGTTGGTGTTACTTTTAACGTAAATAATACCACCGATGAAAAGTACTTACACAGTTTATACTGGGCACAAGGTTACTACGGTGCACCGCGTAACTATGCGCTATCGGTAAACTGGCAACTATAAAATTTTTTAAAAGCTTTAAATCGCTTAATTTAAAAACGACACATTATTTGTGTCGTTTTTATTTTTAAGGAGGCAGTTTTACAGCTAATTAAATTCCAATCTATCTTATTAGCTATCGAGTGCTAAAACATCATCACTTCCTTGCTGTTTAATTACTTTATATTACGAGTAATTAAATAATCAGCATTAAGCTGGCAACTTAAAATAATTAATATCAATTTACTTATATAAGGTCTTACTAGCGTTAAAAAATTACGCTAAATCTAGGCAGTCTTTTTATCTGGTTGTTCTAAATAAAAACTTTTAACCACCTTATGGTGTAACTTAATTCGTTTGGCTTCACAAAGACTTATGCAGGTTAGTAATAAGTATTGCTGCTATTTTATATTACACGCCCCCACAAACAAAAAAACGCTAACCATTGCTGGTTAGCGTTTTTTATAAAGCTCGGGTCAAATCAAGCTTAAAGAACGTTTTAAACCTTAAAGGTCTGCGTCATCGCCTAACTTATCTTCACCGTCTTCTGGTTCAATAGTCGCTTTTAGCAATAACATGTCGCGTAGTTTGCCTTCAATCTCATCTGCAATTTCTACGTTTTCTTTCAAAAACTTAATTGAGTTTGATTTACCTTGGCCTACTTTATTACCATTGTAACTGTACCAAGCACCTGCTTTTTCAACAATTTTGTGCTTAACACCTAAATCAATTAGCTCGCCTTGCTTAGAAATACCTTCACCATACATGATGATAAATTCGGCTTGCTTAAACGGAGGTGCTACTTTGTTTTTAACAATTTTAACGCGCGTTTCGTTACCAACAACTTCATCGCCTTCTTTTACAGAACCAATTCGACGAATATCAATACGAACTGATGCGTAAAACTTAAGAGCGTTACCACCGGTTGTTGTTTCTGGGTTACCAAACATTACACCAATTTTCATACGAATTTGGTTAATGAAAATACATAACGTATTAGAACGTTTAATATTACCCGTAAGCTTACGTAATGCTTGCGACATTAAACGTGCTTGTAAGCCCATGTGCGAGTCGCCCATGTCGCCTTCAATTTCAGCTTTTGGTGTAAGTGCAGCAACAGAATCGACAATAACAACATCTACCGCACTTGAGCGTACTAACATGTCACAAATTTCTAGCGCTTGTTCACCCGTATCTGGCTGAGACACTAAAAGCTCATCAATGTTAACACCTAGTTTTTGTGCGTATACTGGATCTAGAGCGTGCTCGGCATCAACAAAGGCACAAGTTTTACCTTCTTTTTGAGCTTGTGCGATAACTTGTAAAGTAAGTGTTGTTTTACCTGAAGATTCAGGACCATATACTTCAACAATACGACCCATAGGTAAACCGCCTATGCCTAAAGCAATGTCGATCCCTAATGAACCTGTAGATACTGCATCAATGTTTAGGGCTTTATTGTCGCCCAGTTTCATGATTGATCCTTTACCAAATTGACGCTCTATTTGTGATAGTGCAGCGTCCAACGCTTTTTGTTTGTTATCGTTCATTTTGTTCTCCAAATCCAGCTAATGCGAACAAGTATACTGTATGAAACCACAGTATCAAGCGAAATTTATAAATTTATCTTCTCTATAGTTTTTTTCAATGCAAATTCAATAGCTTGCATTCTAACTTGCGCTCTATCACCACTAAATATTTGCTTAAAAGTGAATTGCTTACCAGCAATTTGTATGCAAAACCACACAAAGCCTACTGGCTTGTCGGGAGTCGCCCCACCTGGTCCTGCAATACCTGAAATAGCAATCGCAACATCGGCATTAGCAACGTTTATTGCACCAAATGCCATTTCCTTCACTGTTTGCTCACTCACAGCTCCAAATTGCTCCAACGTACTCGTCGCTACATTAATCAATTCGTGCTTTGCCTCATTACTGTATGTAACAAACGCACGCCCTAAATAACGTGAGCTACCAGGGGTATCTGTTAGGGCATAACTCACTCCACCACCAGTGCATGATTCAGCAGTAGTGATCCATAAGCATTTATCCGTTAAAATAGCGCCTAATTGCGCAGCAAGTGTTTTAATCTCTTGATGTAATTCCATATTCAGCCTTTGGGTAAATACATGTCGTTTGATCTTTATGCACCACACACTATAAAACAACAAACCCCTATGATGCAGCAGTATCTAAAAATAAAATCAGAGCATCGCGATATTTTATTGTTTTATCGTATGGGAGATTTTTACGAACTCTTTTTTGATGACGCTAAACGCGCAGCTCAACTTCTTGATATATCGCAAACGCACCGCGGTAAAGCGGGCGGCGATCCTATTCCTATGGCCGGGGTACCTTATCATGCCGTAGAAAACTACTTAGCTCGCTTAGTACAAATGGGCGAATCAGTTGCTATTTGTGAACAAGTTGGGGATCCCGCAACGAGTAAAGGCCCTGTAGAACGTAAAGTAGTACGTATTGTAACACCGGGCACTATTTCAGATGAAGCGCTGCTGCAAGAGCGACAAGACAATCTATTGACCAGTGTTTGGCAAAATAAAAAAGGCCAATATGGAATCGCTTACCTTGATATAAATTCTGGTCGTTTTAACATTGTAGAAGTAAATACTGACGAAGCTTTTAGCTCAACGTTACAACGGTTATCGCCAGCAGAATTACTGTATAGCGAAAGCTTTGTAAATACACATTTAATTGAACATATTAAAGGCGCTCGTCGTCGCCCTGAGTGGGAGTTTGATTTAGACACAGCGCAGCACTTATTGTGCGATCAATTTGGTACCAAAGATTTAGTTGGATTTGGTGTAGAAAAAGCTCACTCAGCGCTCGTAGCCGCCGGCTGTTTAATGCAATACGTAAAAGATACACAGCGTATTGCCTTGCCTCATATTCGCGCCATTACACTTGAGCACAACGAACACGCTGTTATATTAGATGCCGCAACCCGAAAAAATTTAGAACTAACGGTTAACCTGTCGGGCGGATTTGAAAACACCTTAGCACAAGTACTCGATAAAACGGCCACAGCGATGGGCTCACGCTTATTAAAACGCCGAATTCATACCCCTGTTCGTAATAAAGATGAGCTTAATTCTCGTTTAAATGCCATTAGTGCAATTTTAGACGTACAACTTTGCGGCGAATTACACGAGTCACTAAAAGATATCGGAGATATAGAGCGTGTGATAGCGCGTTTAGCGTTATGCACTGCACGCCCAAGAGATTTAACTCGTCTGCGCAGTGCACTACAAGCACTTGCACCTCTGCATAATTTATTAAGTGATGCGAGTGACCCGCGCATAGCAAGTATTATCAAACACTCGCCTGAACTACCAGAGCTACAAGCATTGCTAGAGCGTGCTGTTATTGATAATCCGCCAGTACTTATTCGTGATGGTGGCGTAATTGCGCCTGGTTATAATAGTGAATTAGATGAGTGGCGTAACCTAAGTAAAGGTGCCACAGATGTACTTGAGCAGCTTGAACAACGCGAGCGTGAACGTACGGGCATTAGTACATTAAAAATTGGCTACAACCGCGTACACGGCTTTTTTATAGAAGTGAGTCGCGCCAATTCACATTTAGTGCCTGCTGATTACATTCGTCGCCAGACGCTTAAAAATAATGAACGCTATATTATTCCAGAGCTTAAAGAGCATGAAGACAAAGTGCTTGGCAGCCAATCAAAAGCTCTCGCGCTTGAAAAACAACTATACGAAGAGTTATTTGAATTTATAGCCCCTCACATTGAACAGCTGCAAATAATGGCTGCAGCGCTTGCTGACTTAGATGTATTAAATAACTTAGCAGAGCGTGCCTTTGCACTTAATTATGCTAAACCAGAGTTATGCGACAACGACAACATTAGCATTAAACAAGGCCGTCACCCAGTTGTTGAACAGGTAATGAAAGAACCCTTCATTGCAAATCCTGTAGAGCTTAATAGCCAGCGCAAAATGTTGATTATTACAGGTCCAAATATGGGTGGTAAATCAACCTATATGCGTCAAACAGCGCTTATTGTATTAATGGCGCACATTGGCTGTTATGTCCCTGCCGATAGCGCGAAAATAGGTAATATAGACCGCATATTTACGCGTATTGGTGCAAGTGATGATTTAGCCTCTGGCCGCTCAACCTTCATGGTTGAAATGACCGAAACCGCCACTATTTTAAATAATGCTACAGCGCAGTCTTTGGTGTTAATGGATGAAATTGGGCGAGGTACAAGTACCTACGACGGGCTTTCGCTTGCGTATGCTACAGCCGATCATTTAGTATCAAAAATTTCGGCAAAAACACTGTTTGCAACACACTATTTTGAACTAACAGAACTTGCAGAGCAAACTCAAGGTCTTGTAAACGTTCACCTTGATGCAATAGAGCATAACGACACTATTGCATTTATGCATACCGTGCTTGATGGCGCAGCAAGTAAAAGCTTTGGTCTGCAAGTAGCCGCACTTGCAGGTGTGCCTAAGGCAGTAATTACACAAGCTAAACAAAAACTTAAGTTATTGGAAAATCATCAAAGCGTTACTGCCCCTAATACTGAGCAACAGGCATTTTCATTTAATAACGAAGCGGTTATTGAACCTTCACAAGTCGAAGAACAATTAAGCGCAATTGACCCAGATAACTTATCGCCTCGTCAAGCGCACGAACTGCTTTATAAATTAAAAGCACTGCTTTGAGGTTAATTAGTCCAAGCCTTATCCCGTCCTAAAAAGTGTTTATACATTTAGGACGGAACGACAGGCATAAGAAGTGTTTACACATTTAGGACGGAACAACAGGCATAAAAAAAGCTGAAGAGTTAACCCTTCAGCTTTTTACACACATAATTTATTACTTAGTTTGCAAAATTAAAGTTACGAAAACTGATTAAATAAGCTTTCTGTACTTAAACCTTCTTGTTGCAAAATATCTTTTAAACGGCGTAAAGCTTCAACCTGAATCTGTCTTACACGTTCTCGTGTTAGTCCAATTTCACGCCCTACATCTTCAAGTGTTGATGGCTCGTAGCCTAGTAAACCAAATCGGCGTGCTAGTACTTCACGTTGCTTAGGGTTTAACTCACCTAACCAATCTACAATATGTTTATTAATATCGTTAGTTTGAACTTCACCTTCAGGGCCTGCGCTTTTTTCGTCTGCAATAATATCAAGTAAAGCACTGTCGTTTTCACCGCCGATAGGCATGTCCACAGAGGCAATTTTTTCATTTAAACGTAGCATTTTAGTTACGTCTTCAACAGGTCTATCAAGGCTTGCAGCAATTTCTTCAGCAGTTGGCTCATGGTCAAGCTTTTGCGTTAACTCACGTGCTGTACGCAAGTAAACATTTAATTCTTTAACTACGTGGATAGGTAAGCGAATAGTTCGGGTTTGGTTCATAATGGCACGTTCAATAGTTTGACGTATCCACCATGTTGCATAAGTTGAGAATCTAAAGCCACGTTCTGGGTCGAACTTTTCAACGGCGCGGATTAAACCTAAATTACCTTCTTCAATTAAATCTAGTAATGCCAAACCACGGTTATTGTAACGGCGAGCAATTTTAACAACTAAACGTAAGTTACTTTCAATCATACGTTTGCGTGAGGCTTCACAACCTCGAAGTGATTTACGTGCAAAGAAAACCTCTTCTTCTGCACTAAGTAAAGGAGAGAAACCTATCTCACCTAAATAAAGCTGAGTTGCATCAAGATTTTTTGTAACTTCTTCTTTAGCAAAAATCTCATCTTCTTCTACTTTTTCAAGTAGTGAGTTGTTTTCTTCTACGGCGGTGTCATCGAACTTTTCGTCAGTCGTGGTGTTTTTTGCTGCGCTAGCCATAAGCCTTCTCCCGAGCAATTATCAATACCTAAAAATTAGGGAAGGTATTTAGCAGGATTGACAGCTTGCCCTCGGTAGCGAATTTCAAAACGAAGTGCGGTGACCGAAGATTCTGAATTTCCAATTTCTGCTATTTTTTGTCCTGCCTTAACTTTCTGCTTTTCTTTAACAAGTAATTTCGAGTTATGTGCATAAGCACTTAGGTAATCATCATTATGTTTCAATATGATTAAATTACCGTAACCTCGAAGAGCGTTACCCGCGTACACCACCGTTCCTTGTGCCGCGGCTAAGACTGAAGCCCCTTTATGATTAGTAATCTGTAAACCTTTATAACCGTTTTCCTTATTAGAAAAGCGTTTGGTAACTTTGCCCTTTGCTGGCCAAAACCACTTAACTTTACTGCTCGACAAACGTTTAGTTTTACTAATTGTGTTACTGGCTTGTTTCTGAACATACTCTCGTTGTTTTGGAGGATCAAGCTCTTTCTTTAATTTTATGTTATTTTTTTGTACATTTTTTATAGACTTTTTACTCGAATTCGTATATTTTTCATCCCTTTTTATTTTTTCTGTTGGAGCAACCAACGATATACTCTGGCCTGGGAAGATAATATAAGGTGATGGAATTGAATTGTTTTTTGCCAGCTTTCGAAAATCCTGCCCCGCGCTAAATGCAATAGAATAGAGTGTGTCCCCTTTTTGTACTTTGTAACGATTACCATTAATGTTAATAGTATGACCTAAATCATTAACATTATTATTTAGGCTACTTACAGGGGCAGGAACATGTCTTGAAGAACAGCCAAAAAGAAAAACACTAATGAATATAGCAACATACAGTAAAAACTGTTTATTCATCGTGTTTTTCTCCTTACTTATAAAATGGGGGTTTTTAATACTTATCGTAGTAAAAAGTATGCAACTACTATCAATACAACTAAAGCCCAGCCAAGTACTTCAATATATTGACGTAATTTTTGTTCCATTTTAACTCCGCCCCATTTCATTAAAGCAGAAACTAAAAAAAAGCGAGCCCCACGTCCAATTGCAGATGCGAGTAAAAATGGTAAAAAAGCCATTTGCATTACACCAGCCCCAATCGTAAATACTTTATAAGGAATAGGTGAAAAGCCAGCTAAAAAAACAACCCATACACCGTACTCTTTAAACCAGGTAAGTGCGGTATCAAATTTATCTTGCCAATGCATTTGGGCAATAAGTGGTTCTACTACAGGTTCGAATAACCAAAAGCCTAGTAAATACCCTATAACGCCCCCAAAAACCGATGCAACTGTTGCAAAGCTTGCAAAGCGCCATGCTTTACTTGGCTGTGCAAGCGACATAGGTGCAAGCATTACATCGGGCGGGACAGGAAAGAAAACAGACTCTGCAAAACTCATAGCTGCTAAGTAACGCTCTGCATGGCGGTGTTTAGCCCATACTAGGGCCATATCGTATAACTTGGTAAACAACTTCAAAATGAATTCCTATTCAATATCGCCAGGTATGAGCGGTACAAACCTTACGGGGGCAATAACATGCTCTGTGTAGTTATCGCCATTGCGAATAACCATGGTTAACTTTTGCTCTTGCTCTCCTATAGGGGCGAGTAACACGCCACCATCAGATAGCTGAGCGAGTAAATCTTGTGGAACTTTAGACGCGGCTGCGGTAACAATTATGCCATCAAAAGGGGCTTGTGACTGCCAACCTTGCCAGCCATCGCCATGTTTCATTGCTACATTGTATAAATCGAGTTGATGCAAACGGCGTTTAGCTTGCCATTGAAGCGCTTTAATGCGTTCAACCGAATATACTTTAGTAAACGATTTAGCCAGTACAGCGGTTTGATAACCAGAGCCTGTGCCAATCTCAAGTACTTTATCGCGCACACCTGCAAGGCGAAGTAACTCTGTCATACGGGCGACAATATAAGGCTGCGAAATTGTTTGTCCTTGTCCAATAGGCAGCGCCGTGTTTTCGTAAGCTTTGTGTTTTAGTACATCATCTATAAATACATGGCGCGGTATATCTGCAATAGCACTAAGGACTTGTGTATCCTCTACCCCTTCACGCTTTAAAAGCTCAGCAAGCGCTTTGGCGCTTCGTGAGTAATTAGCTAGCACTATTTATCTCCAAATCAGCTAACCAGTCTCCTACTGCTTTTAAGCTATCTTTTGCAGTCATATCAACACTTAGAGGCGTTACAGATGCAAAGCCATTATTTATTGCATAAAAATCAGTACCTTCACCTGCATCGCTTTCGGTACCTAATGATCCATACCAAAAAATATCACGACCCCACGGGTCGGTTTGCTTGGTCATGGTTTCGGCTTTATGGCGCGCACCTAAACGCGTTACTTGTACACCTTTTAATTCATTTAACGGAATATCGGGCACATTAATATTTATAATTTGATCTTTAGGAAGCGGATGCGATGCCAAAGCTTTTATTATATTTACGGTTACTGCGGCTGCCGTTTCAAAATACTCACCTTTATGCGAGCAAAGCGATACAGCAATAGCAGGCAAGCCTAAATGGCGACCCTCTGTAGCAGCTGCAACGGTACCAGAATAAAGCGTATCATCGCCTAAATTAGCACCATGGTTAATACCCGCAACAACTAAATCGGGTTTTTCATCAACAAGTTGGTTAACACCTAAGTGCACACAGTCAGTGGGTGTGCCATTAACTGATATAAAGCCATTTTCAAGCGTCGTGGCACGTAAAGGGTTCATTAATGTTAATGAATTACTTGCTCCACTGCAGTTTCTATCAGGGGCAACCAGCGTTACCTCTGCTATTTGCACGAGCGCTTGATATAAAACTGCAATGCCTTTGGCATTTACACCATCGTCATTACTTAGAAGTATCTTCATTATTGCTGTCCTTTTCTTTTCGCTCGCGAGGGCTAGCATCTGTATAATCCACCAGCTCACGTAATAATGCGGTTGCAAAACACCCTTTAGGTAAACCAAAACTTAGTTTTAACGTGGTTTCATCAAGTGTTTCAACAGATAAATCTTGTGGTATAAGCCTTAGCATTCTGCGTTCATTTTTAAGGCCAAGATCACCTAAGCCATCGCACCATGTTTGGTATGGTTTAAGCCATATTTTTTCTTGACCGGTTAAGCCTTTTTCGCTTTTACCTACCATAGGTGCCGACATCATAATATCGCCAGAAGCTAAGCGAGCTATGTTTTCATCACTTATTGCATCCTCAAAAAACGCATTACTGCCGTTTAGCATAAATACTTCGCGGTGCATGGTTTTGGCTAAGCCATGTTCGTTTACACGCAAGCTTACTATTTGGTTAAATACGTGCGAGCGCGCTGCAGAAATGATAATACCGCGTAGCTTTTTATCGCGAATACGTTCACCTGCAAACATCTTTTCGGCCATTACTAAGTTATGGCCGCCATGCCCAAAGCGCTGCTCACCAAAATAGTTTGGCACACCTGAGCGCACCGCATTTATACGGCACAATATATCAAGCGGCTGTGTGACATTACGAAGCGTAATAGTAAATTTATTACCCTTATGACAACCCGTTCGTAGTTTTCGCTCATGGCGCTGCTGCGATACTACAAAAATGCTCTCGCTGTTAAGCTCACTAAAGTCAATATGCTTTTTAATAGGTACTTTTACGCTAAACCATTGGCTACATACACCGTGGCGATCTTTCATGCCCGCGTAACTCACATCACGAGGGGATACACCTGCTTTTTGAGCGATAATTTTAGCAACATATTGTGTGTTTTCGCCTTTTTTAACAACTTGCAAGCACACATGCTCACCACTGCCAGTAAACTCAATACCTAAATCTTCATCCACCATAAAATCTTCAGCAGTGGTTTTAAAGTCCGCTTTAGAAAGTGGTGCACCGTATAAATAATTTAAGTCGCTCATGCGTTTGTTGTACTCGTAAGCGCTTTACTCATAATAACAACTGCATGACTAGAAATACCTTCTTTACGCCCTTCAAAGCCCAGTTTTTCGGTTGTGGTGGCTTTAACATTTATCTGGCTAAGATCGCAGTTTAAATCGCTGGCTAAATTAGCGCGCATAGCTTGAATGTGTGGCAGCATTTTTGGTGCTTGCGCCACAACGGTTACATCACCATTGCCAAGTATATAGCCTTGCTCTTTAGCAAGGCCTACAACGTGGCGAAGTAAAATACGGCTGTCGATATTTTCATACTCGCTGGCTGTATCAGGAAAGTGCTTGCCAATATCGCCCATAGCGAGCGCACCTAAAATAGCATCGCATAAAGCATGAATAGCTACATCACCATCTGAGTGTGCTAAAAAGCCTTGTGGGTAATCAATTTTTTCACCACAAATTGTTAACGGGCCTACGCCGCCAAATTTATGTACGTCAAAACCATGGCCAATTCGAATCATACTGCACTCTCGTTTTGTTGTTTGTTTAATAAAAACCCCGCCAAATCTAAATCTTCTGGCGTGGTTATTTTAATATTGTCGCTACGCCCAGTAATCAATTTAACCGGCTTATTTGCCCACTCTATGGCGCTTGCTTCGTCGGTAATTGTTACCCCATTTACCAGAGCATTTTGTAAAGCGCTTTTAAGCTCATCATACTTAAAAAGCTGCGGAGTAAGCGCTTGCCATAAATCGTCCCGGGGTACAGTTTGCTCGCTATAAGTATGCCCGCGCTTTATGGTGTCTTTTACTTTACTGGCTAAAATACCGCCTTCATTTGCTTTTATACATTCATTAATAAGCGTATTTATATCGTCAATATTTACAAGTGGCCGCGCGGCATCATGCACTAGCACCCACTGTGGTGGGTTGGCTTCTAAAAAAAGTAAACTATTAAGCACAGAGTCGGCACGCTCTTTACCACCACTTGCACGTATTACGCGTGAATCTATTTGCGGGAGTTCATCAAAGTAAGGGTCAGTGTCGCTAATCGCCACAACAATACGGCTTAATTGAGGGAGTTGAGATAGTTTAGCTAAGGTGTGCTCTAAAATGGTTTTACCAGCTAACTTTATATATTGCTTAGGCGCATTGTGCTGCATTCTGCTGCCAACGCCTGCTGCCGGTACAATAGCAGTAATTGTATTTTTAGTTGTCATGTTGTTTACCCGGTAAAACACGAATAAATGTTTCGTCCGGCTTGATCATTCCTAATTCGTTACGTGCACGCTCTTCAATACCTTCTTGGCCAAGTTTTAAATCTTCTATATCGGCGGTAAGTACTTTATTACGTTTAATTAATTTTTCGTTTGTTTGCTGATGCGATGCTACCGCCGACTTTAATCGTGTGTAGTCTTGTACGCCGTTATGGCCAAACCATAATCTATATTGCACAAACAGTGCTAAGCACAATAAGCCAATCTGAAAAAAACGCATTAACACTCCTTATTTTGTTTAATTACTCGCAGTTTAAGCAAGTGGGCGTTTAATATTACGCCAATTAATATTCCCTACCAGTAGCATTTCTCTAAGCGATAAAACACGCGGAATACTGCGCTTTGAAAACTGCCATTGGTGGCCACAACATGCTGCTGTTAAACTTATTTTACTCGGTTTAATTAATTGCGCATTTTGTTCTTCAAGGCTCTCGCCTAAAAAGCTAAACCAGCCTAGCTCATTACAATGTAATTTATTGTCTTGAAGCTCATCAATACTGTCTATTCTAAAACGAACTTGGTCGTAGCAATGCAATAATACAGGTACTACAAGCCCCACTTTGGCATACGATTTATAAAAAAGTTCATTTGCTTCAGTGTTCACTTCAGGCGGTGTAGGCTTTTGTTTTTCAAGCCACGAGCCATTTTGCGAATCAAGCTCAAAAGGCGTTTTGCTATTGGCAACCAAAGTAGCCGCTCGTTCAATGTAATAAGGTAAACTTTTTAATTGCCTACGAAGTTTATCTGCGTCGGGCTCGGCGACTAAACGCTGAACCTCTCGCTGATAAAACGCATTACACAACTGAGCGTATAGCACTTTTTGTGCATCAGTTTGCCAAATTTCAACTTGCTGCTGAGCACCAAGTGACTGATTTTTCGCGACCAATAGCTGTACTCAAAAACAAATAGGTAGTTGTTTTATAGCACAGTACCGAATACTTTTTAAGCGCCCTAATAATTTAAGCGCTTGGCTTTTCACCTAATTTTGCATTACCGGACTCTAAAAACTGCACAACCGTATTACGCTTTTTACCTAATAACAAACTGCCATCAGCTAAAAACATAAAGTTTTGCCAATTGCGTTTAAATATATCAAAGGTTGTTTCAATAATATTATTTCGCGCCATACAAAAATAAACGGTGGTATTAGCTTGCCAATCTAGGTGTTCTAAAATGGCCTGTGGTAAATGCTCGTCTGAATTTTCCCACGCGTCTTCCCAGTTTACTTCTTCGCTAAAGCTCTCTTCTTTACCACACCAATCTGTTTTATCAAAAAAATCTGGGTGGTCATGTTCGCGGCTAACCATCGTTGCCCAAAGCACCGCGGCACGCTCTTCACTCATTGGTTTTATACGCGCTGCGTCCTCGTCTGAAACGGGAATATCTTTATGGCGAAAAACCCACGCCTTTTTGTAATCATCTAACAGAATATAATTCATAGTATTTGGTATATTGTTTGGCATAATAAAAAGCAAATGTAATTATACAAGAGATCAAAACATGACTACAGCAATAAAACCACTTTCCCTCAAACCAGGCATATACCAACACTACAAAGGTCCACAATACAAAGTTATTCACGTTGCCACCCATAGCGAAACCGAGGAGCAACTTGTTATTTATCAAGCCTTGTATGGTGAGTTTGGCATTTGGGCGCGCCCACTAAGTATGTTTTTAGAAACCGTCGAAAAAGGCGGCGAAACCATACCTCGTTTTGCTTACCTTGGACCTATAGATTAACTATGGCATTATAACTAAATAACTTACTGCTCAGACCAGACAAGGGTGCACCGTGCAATTTAACTCTACCGACAATTACATCGCAAGCAGCTCGCTAAAACAGGCTGTAAATGCCGCCATTATGCTCGAAAAACCATTATTAATTAAAGGTGAACCCGGCACGGGTAAAACCATGCTAGCTGAAGAACTTGCAAAAAGTTTAGATACCGAGCTTATTCAATGGCACATTAAATCGACCACCAAAGCGCAGCAAGGTTTGTACGAATACGATGCCGTATCGCGCCTACGCGACAGCCAATTAGGTGACGAACGCGTACATAATATTGGCAATTACATTGTTAAAGGTAAATTGTGGCAAGCGTTTAACTATGCCGAGATTAACGGTAAACGCCCTGTACTTTTAATTGATGAAATAGATAAAGCCGACATTGAGTTCCCAAACGATTTACTGCTTGAGCTTGATAAAATGGAGTTTCATGTTTACGAAACCAACGAGCGCATTGTAGCCAAAGAGCGCCCTATTGTGATCATCACTTCAAACAATGAAAAAGAATTGCCCGATGCCTTTTTACGCCGCTGCTTTTTTCACTATATTGATTTTCCGAGCAGTGACGAAATGCAGCAAATTATTGACGTACACTACCCCAATGTTAAGCAAGATTTAGTACGCCAAGCGCTAGAGGTGTTTTTTAACTTACGTGAAGCCAATGGCCTTAAAAAGAAGCCCTCCACCAGCGAATTACTCGATTGGTTGAAGCTTTTAATGGCAGAAGACATAGACGCAAAAACACTGCACGACAAAGCGCAAAAAGGCGGATTAATGCCAATGTTTGGCGCTTTACTTAAAAACGAGCAAGACATAAGCCTAATCGAAAAACTCGCGTTTATGAGCCGCTAGGGCCTGTTGACCTTTCAG
>NZ_PNCW01000080.1:0-3892 GCF_005886985.1 Pseudoalteromonas sp. S3178
TAACACAGGGGCTTTATAGTTACCTCGTAAATAACATTTAAGTTAGTTTTTAAATACTAATTACCAACGCCTGCAAATTGTATTGGGTAATCCATATCGCCGCTGCGGTTAATACTGTTACACAGGTTTTTATTAAAACTACCCAGTAATGGGTCGATGGTGTGCTTATTAACTACAATACCGTCACTTCGCCTTTTAACCTCAATAGATCCGATTGTTTTAATCGCTGATAAATCATCGTCTACGTTTTTAAATATAAAATACTCTATGTGTTCAGCAATAGATTCTGCGTTTTCGATATCTCCTTTAACGGCAGGCACTTGGTAGTTAACACCATTACACGTTAAATCATAAACCCTTACTAATTCTAGCTCGTCAGCTCCTTGCATATCAGCAATAACTTTAATAGTTGGCTGCGTTGATGTTTCAAGCAAGTATTGTGTTTCACTCATTTCGCTTAAAGAAAATGTATCAGCATTTTTAGCTATAGAACAGCCCGATAATAAAGTAAAAACTAAAAACACTGCCCTATTAAAAAACACCTATAAATACCTTATTTCTAAAATTTTATTTGCTTAGTATTACCATAACTCTAAAAGAGGTTCTAAGTATCACCTCTAAACAGCTAAAACAACCTCACTTATGTTCTTTCTCATTTAAGCTTGGAACAGGGCTTAATATAAGACAAGGCTTTGATAAGTGAATTTCCAATAGGAAGTTGGAATATTTCCCCATTCAATACTGGAATTAAGCTAATTTCTCAATTAACGCTGGAAGAGATCACCCGTATATTGCTAGCCACTCAAGTACAGTAAAGGTTTATGGATATAGTTAATTTGATAGGCTTACTCTTGCAAACTTAGCTAATGTGGCATCAGCAGACACTGGTAAACCTTGATGTATGAAGTCAAAATTTGACCCCTTTAACCTTAATTACCAATCAGCTGCATACTGTTTATTTGCTTTAAAAGCCTCGACTTCTAGAGGTGCTTTGTCATAACCAAATTCAGCTATGTCAGAGAAGTGCTGAGTTATCACTTGGTCAAGACTAGTTCTTTCGATTTGTAGCACATGAACCAATTCATGAGCCAATTTTGGCCTATTGAGCTCATATTCATTACGAACATAAATGGAATACCCGAAAGCCTGAGCATTATTGGTAATACCTTCACCAATAAAACCTAGTGCTTCACCTAGTGTTTTTAGAGCGAAGTTTTCGTATGGAAACGGTACTTCTTCAACATGTACAATCCTAACTTTCTCTGGTTTTTGAATTCCTATATCAGCTGCCAAAGCTAATTCTCGTGAATTTAGCGGAATTCCTGACTCAGAGCCTTTTCTTTCAGTTTCATAAGCCCAGTCAACATACTGCGGTATCAATATGTCTGAGATGATTTTCTGGTATGACAGAGCTGCACCAATAATTAAAGCAAATAATATTAGCACTGTAAGTTTGATAAATTTCATTCAATTCAAATCCCTTTAAAAATTCCTACTAACTCGAAAAAAATATAACTTTTCAATAACGGGCGCAGGCACGTAGGGCAAAATGACGAAGCCGCCCTACGTGTATGCGTCCCAGCGAACGAAGTGAGTGAGTTAATTGAGTTGTTATATCGCTACTCACCAATATTTCTTCGTATCAATATAATGCTTCATGTTAGAAAATATGTAAGCTAGAAGAAAAAATGCCGGCGTTACAATAACGTCGGGTTTTATGAGCCAAGTTAATAGGCCTAAGAGCACCGTCATCATTTCTAACATAATAATTTGCTTTCTTGCTTTTACTCCCCAAAACGAAAACCTGACCCATAACGGCTCTTTGTTCCATTCTTTAGATGTTTTGTCTATCACGATAATTTCCTCTTGAAGTTTAGAAATGTCAATTTCAAACACAGAGGCAAGGGCTTTAAGAGATTCTATACTGGCCTTGTTTCCACTTTCTATTCGTTGAATAGTTCTCGTACTCAAGCCACTTAAGGTGGCAAGTTGTTCTTGTGACCAGTTTCGTTTTTCTCTAAGACGTTTGACTATCATTTGGGCTCCTTACCAATGCGAGAGGAAACTATCCATGTTTTAATCGATTGTCGGTTACGAAATTCACACGACAGTGGGGCGACAGGCGATGTTTACAGCCATATAACGCCCCAAGAAGGGGCTATTGCATGTGGGCTAAATTACGGAACGAAGTGACGGGAGCCCACATGTAATTGTCCCGCTTGCTTGGTTTGTTAGGCTACGGTTGAGGCGATACTATTGAATCTTTATATTCTTTTCGGTATTCAAGATAGTTACCAATTAGCCCTATGATTGCAATGAAGTAATATATGTACCAATATTTACTTAAAAGTTCAGCCTTGTCTTCTGCTGCTTTTTTTTCACTTTCTATCGCAAAGCTCAATTGCATATCCTGATATATACCTTTTTTGCAATCATGAGTAGTGGCTTCTTGTCCAAGCTGTTTGCATACTAACTGCTTAACATCGTAATACATATGTTGGATAACAGCCTCATTTTGTTTTCTTTTGTAATCATCTTCTAGTCCAGATAGATCATTTATTTGTTGTTGTAAAATAGGAATTAAAAACAGAACCCCGTAAAGACCCAGAAGTTGAAAATATCGATGTGGTTTTAATTTAAGCAATTGATACCTCTTTTATGCTCAGTCGGTTAAAAAATTTTTTGAGTAGCCTAACTTTTAAATAAGGGGCGCAGGCGCGTGGGCTATAATGCGAAGCAGCCCACGTGTATGCGTCCCAGCGAACGAAGTGAGTGACTTGATTTTTTTGTTAGGTGCGTGCTTACCATGAAATATCATATTTTGTACCGTAGGAATTTATGTGGTCCCTTGCGGCGAAATAAGTACTAAATGTAGATGACTTACTTTTGCGCCCTTTTCCTTCAAATTGCCAGAAGTATAAAAAACCCTCATCACTAATGGAGTAATCGATATAATCCAAATTATATGGATGAACGGCCATTTCTATTGCTGGTAAATCGAAAGATGTGTAATCGTATTTTTGCCTAAGTAACTTAGCATTAAACGGTACTTGGTCATCGTAAAACCAGATGCCACTAGCCAAAATTTCTTCTGACAGCAGCGTTGGTTCCCATTCCGATATAAACCTATTTTTCACCAAAGCACCTAACATTTTAGTATTTATGCGACACGCAGTTTGTGTTGCATAATCGCTTGTTGGACTGAGGCGCTACCTGCTCGGTGTGTCAGAGTTGGTGTTGTTTATGCTATGGGAATTTGCTTTTTAGAGGCTCTAGCTAAATCAGCTAATTTAATACGCTTACCTATTATAATTTAAGCTTTCCCTGCATTGCTCAGCGCTTATTATGTATTCATTAAACCGAATGTTTAACCGTTAAGCAAGGATATTTTTCGCTCGCACAGTCGCTATTAGCCTGAGCAATTAAGCAGGTTAACTTATTGATTTGATGCAGCAAGCAAGGCTGCTAACTCGTTCGCGGTATTTTATTTGTCGCCTCATCTAAATTCACCACACCAATAAATCGTAAAGTACCTGTCTTGCATGACTGGCAAGACCAATGGGGTATTAATCGTTCTTGCTCTACCTTCGGCTTCACCGCTTTGCATGGGGTTGCTGATACTTGAGCCTTTATTAACCCTAACTTTCGCTTGCGACACGCATTAGCTAAAAAGCCATAGTGGCGAATGCGCATAAACCCTTTCGGCAATACATGTTGTAAGTAACGTCGTAAAAACTCATCACAACTCAGAGTCATGACTTTATCGCAATTGTTATCTGCATAATCGCGATATTTAAAGCTCACTGACTGCTCATTCGCTGACACTAAGCGCGATTCTGACATCACGCCTTTTCGGGTATAACGAGCAAGATAACTAACTAGCTTTTCACTG
>NZ_PNCW01000081.1:0-13629 GCF_005886985.1 Pseudoalteromonas sp. S3178
CAACCCTTTTTTGAAGAAAACGTGAAATAAATGACTGTTCGCTGAGTATTTGAGCTAAACATGCTAAAAACACAACATAACTAGCACTTTATTAACATTTTAAGTGTGTTAATTGGTTTATATAGAGGGTTTACTGAAATAACTTTATATACAAACTAGCACCCCACACGATCGTAAGGATCATTAATGAGAGGGTTACCGCTGCAGAGCCCATATCTTTTGCACGCCCTGATAACACATGGCGCTCTGTACTAACGCGATCTGTTAATGCTTCGATTGCTGAATTAAGTAGTTCTACAATTAATATGATCAGTAATGTACTTACTAATAATACCCAATGTAATACTGATGAAGCTAGCCAGAAAGAAATGGGTAGCAAAATAATGCTAAGTAGCAACTCTTGTCTGAAAGCCGCTTCTTCTATAAAGGCCGCTTTGAAGCCTAGGTATGAACAATACGTTGCTTTGAATATACGCTTTATACCAAGGCCATTAGGTTTAATTACATCTTTCATTATTAGCTCTATAGACTGTTGTCAAAATAAAGCCCCGCAATTGCGAGGCTTTTTTAGTTAGGCAATACCGTATTGATCTCGGTATGCTTTAACTGATGCTAAATGCTCGTCCATTGTACCTTGGCTCTCAAGGTAGCTAATAAGATCAGCTAATTTTACAATAGAGATCACCTTGGTATTAAAGTCGCGCTCAACCTCTTGAATAGCTGAAAGCTCTGCTTTACCTTTTTCTTGGCGATCAAGTGCTATTAATACACCACTTAAGTCTGCACCATTATCTGCGATGATTTCCATTGATTCACGAATAGCAGTACCCGCGGTGATCACATCATCCACCAGCATAATTTTGCCCGTTAATTCAGAGCCTACTAATGTACCGCCTTCACCATGTGCTTTTTTCTCTTTGCGGTTAAAGCAATAAGGTACGTCTTTATCGTGATGGTCAGCTAAGGCAACTGCAGTTGTAGTCGCAATAGGGATACCCTTATAGGCAGGGCCAAATAAAACATCGTATTCTATTGCTGCATCTTCAAGGGCCGATGCGTAAAAGCGACCTAAACGCGCTAAATCACGACCCGTATTAAAAAGTCCTGCATTAAAAAAGTATGGGCTAGTGCGGCCTGATTTAAGGGTAAACTCACCAAATTTTAAAACCTGCTTTTCTAAAGCAAATTCAATAAATTCTTTTTGATAATCTTTCATTGGGGTACTCGCTTATGCTAACGCTTGTTTTTGAACGTCAATAATCTCACGGATTGAATGTTTAGCTAACGTAAGTAGCTCATCTAATTCGTCGAACGAGAATGGTTCACCCTCTGCAGTACCTTGTATTTCAATAATTTTACCTGTTTCGGTTAAAATTACGTTCATGTCAGTCTCAGCAGCAGAGTCTTCAATATACTCTAAATCACTAATTGCTTGGCCGTTGTAGATACCAACCGAAATAGCAGCAATCATGTGTTTGAGGGGGTTTGAATTGATCATCCCTTTTGAGCGCATGTGGGTAAGTGCGTCAACTAAAGCGACACATGCACCACTAATAGAAGCTGTACGCGTTCCGCCGTCGGCTTGAATTACGTCACAGTCGATAGTAATCGTATTTTCGCCAAGCGCTTTTAAGTCTACAGCGGCTCTTAGTGCACGTGCAATTAAGCGTTGAATTTCCATTGTACGACCGCCCTGTTTACCACGTGCCGCTTCGCGAGCATTACGAGTATGCGTTGCGCGAGGTAACATGCCATATTCAGCATTAACCCAACCCTTGCCTTGACCTTTCATGAAACGAGGAACACCCGCTTCAACAGTTGCAGTACAAAGTACTTTGGTGTTACCAAACTCTACTAGTACTGAGCCTTCAGCATGTAAAGTGTAATTACGTGTAAATGTAACAGGTCTAATTTGGTTAGGTGTTCTTTCGCTTGGACGCATGGACGATCCCCTTTATTCTGAATTTGCGACATTATAAGTGCATGTGAAGGTAGATGCCATGCTGATTGTAAAATATTCAGCCTAATAAATTTTCCCTAGAGGTTAAGTGGTGTTACGGTATAATCACTGCAATATTGAATTTACAAATTTTAGGAACCTATCCATGATCCACAGTATGACTGCTTATGCACGTCGCGAAGTAAAAGGCGACTGGGGCACGGGCACCTGGGAAGTACGCTCAGTGAACCAGCGCTACCTTGAAACATTTATTCGCGCACCAGAGCAATTTCGTGGCATGGAGCCTGTGATTCGCGAACGATTACGTAAGCATCTACAACGCGGTAAAGTTGAAGTGTTTTTAAAATTTGTGGCAAACCCAGCCCATGTTGGCGAGCTTTCTATAAATGAATCACTCGCTGAGCAATTAATAAATAGTGCTAAATGGGTGCAGCAACAAAGTAATGGCGACATTAACCCCGTTGATATATTGCGTTGGCCTGGCGTTATGGAAGCACAAGAAATAGATTTAGATACTGTGAACAAAGCGCTTATTACCGGATTTGACCAAGTAATAGAGGATTTTAAATCTGCTCGTGGTGATGAAGGTGCTAATTTAGAAGAAATGATTACAACTCGCCTTGATGCAATACTTGAGCAAGTTGATGTAGTAGAAACTCATATGCCAGAAATTGCAAAATGGCAGCGTGAAAAGCTAAATCAAAAACTAGAAGACTTAAAAACAGACATTGACGAATCTCGCCTTGAACAAGAGCTTATTTATCTTGCTCAAAAACAAGATGTTGCCGAAGAACTAGACCGCTTAAAATCGCACGTTAAAGAAACACGAAAAATTCTTAAAAAAGGCGGAGCATGTGGCCGCCGTTTAGATTTTATGATGCAAGAGTTTAACCGCGAAGCAAACACTCTAGCCTCTAAGTCTATTAATAGCGATATAACTAATGCAGCTGTAGAACTAAAAGTGCTCATTGAGCAGATGCGAGAGCAGATACAAAATATTGAATAATACTATTTCAATTTTGTGACTCACTTGAGCACAATTAGCTAAATAAAGTACAATAGTGTCATTAAAGGCTTGGGTTATTTTTGTAACTCAAGCCTGTTTATTTTTAAGTAGAGAAAAACATGGCTCAAACTCGCGGAAACTTATTTATCTTATCTGCGCCTTCTGGTGCGGGTAAATCTAGCTTAATTAATGCATTACTAAAAAAGCATGACGATATGGAAGTATCAGTATCGCATACTACACGCTCACCTCGCCCTGGTGAAGAAAACGCGGTCCACTATCACTTTGTAAGCGCCGATGAATTTAAAGCGTTAATTGCCAAAGATGATTTTTTTGAATGGGCTCAAGTGTTTGATAACTACTACGGCACATCAAAGCAAGCAATTGAATCACAGCTAGATGCAGGTATTGATGTATTTTTAGATATTGATTGGCAAGGCGCGCAACAGGTTCGTAAGATTATGCCAAGCGTACAGACCATTTTTATTTTACCGCCTTCAAAAGAAGAACTTGAGCAGCGTTTAAATAACCGCGGACAAGACTCAGCTGAGGTAATTGCTGGGCGTATGGCACAAGCACAATCAGAAACCTCGCATTATAATGAATACGACTTTGTAGTTGTAAATGATGATTTTGATACTGCTCTTAGCGATATAGAAACTATTGTGATGGCTCAGCGTTTAACGTTAAAAGCGCAGCAAAACCGCCATCAAAACTTACTAAGCAGCTTACTCAAATAACTAAGCGGCGTTTAAATCAGTATTAGATATATAAAACTGATAAAAATTAACCACTGGCTATTGGCGAAACTTGCTCCTTGGAGTAAACTACGCCTTTGCTTTTAAAATATTTTGGAGTGCTGAGATGGCTCGCGTAACAGTTGAAGATGCAGTAGATGCAGTTGGTAATCGTTTTGACTTAATTTTAGTTGCGGCTCGTCGTGCCCGCCAAATTGCTGTTGGTGGTAAAGATCCACTAGTAGATCCTGAAAACGATAAACCAACGGTAGTTGCTTTACGTGAAATTGAATTAGGTTTAGTTGATAGTTCATCAATGGACGTAATTGACCGTGAAGAACAACAACACCAAGAAGCAGCTGAATTAGCTGCTGTTGCTGCCATTGTTGGTGGCAACCAGTAATCGACCTCCCGGTCTGATTTAGCCAACGGCGCAGTATTTCTACTATAGCCGTTGGCAATCCTCTCTTTTCATCGTATATTCTTAACTTACCGTTACCTAATTTGCTTCACGAGAACATTGGAGTGTGAATGTATCTTTTTGAAGGTCTTAAAAAGAAAATATCAGAATACTTGCCCGCTGCTGATGTAGAGCTGGTTCAAAAATCTTACGTGGTAGCCCGAGAGGCCCATGAAGGACAAACTCGCTCGAGCGGCGAACCTTACATTACTCACCCCGTAGAAGTAAGCCAAATTCTTGCAGGAATGCACCTAGATCATGAAACGCTCATGGCAGCGCTGATGCATGATGTAATTGAAGACACCGATTTTAGCCAACAAGATTTAGCTGAAATTTTTGGTGAAACAGTGGCAGAACTCGTTGAAGGTGTAAGTAAGCTCGATAAGCTTAGCTTTAAAGATAAAAAAGAATTCCAAGCTGAAAACTACCGTAAAATGATTATGGCTATGACCCAAGATATTAGGGTTATATTAATCAAACTTGCTGATAGAACACATAATATGCGTACATTGGGCGCCCTTCGCCCAGATAAACGTCGACGTATAGCACGCGAAACGCTCGAGATTTACGCACCAATAGCAAACCGTTTAGGTATTCACGATATTAAAAATGAGCTTGAAGATTTAGGTTTTCAGGCTTTATACCCTATGAGACACCGTGCGCTTAAATCAGAAGTTGCTAAAGCGCGTGGTAATCGTAAAGAAGTTATTTCTAATATTCAAAGCGAAATAGAAGCACGTCTTGAAGAGTCGGGAATTAAAGCCACCGTATCAGGACGTGAAAAGCACCTATATAGTATTTATAAAAAAATGCTTAATAAAGAGCTACTATTTAACGAAGTTATGGATATTTACGCGTTCAGAATTGCCGTTGATTCTATGGATACGTGTTATCGCGTATTAGGTGTTGCACATAACCTTTATAAACCAATTGAAACGCGCTTTAAAGACTATATTGCAGTGCCAAAAACAAATGGCTATCAGTCTTTACATACTTCTTTAGTTGGCCCACACGGTATACCTGTTGAAATTCAAATTCGTACCCACGATATGGATCATATGGCCGATAAAGGGGTTGCTGCACATTGGATGTATAAAAAAGCAGGTGATGGTGCTGGAAATACAGCTCAGCAACGTGCTCGCCAATGGATGCAAAGTTTATTAGAGCTACAGCAAAGCGCTGGTTCATCATTTGAATTTGTTGAAAACGTAAAAACTGAGTTATTCCCAGAAGAAATATACGTGTTTACGCCTGATGGTCGCATAGTAGAGCTACCAATGGGCGCAACTGCTGTTGATTTTGCTTATGCTGTACATACTGATGTAGGTAACACTTGTGTAGGTGCACGTGTTAACCGTAAGCCACACCCATTAAGTAAGCCGCTTGATACTGGGCAAACCATAGAGATAATAACAAGCTCAGGCGCCCACCCTAATGCGACTTGGTTAAACTTTATTGTTACTGGTAAAGCACGTTTGGGCGTTCGTAATTACCTAAGAAGCCAACACCACGAAGAAGCGATGCTTTTAGGCCGTCGCTTACTTGATTCTGCGTTAGGCGAAAACAAACTCGATAGTATTGCCGATGAAAACATTGCCAGAGTACTTGAAGAGCATGAACTATCTACAGTCCTTGAGTTACTTGTTGAAATTGGCTCTGGTAATTTAATGAGCGTATTAATAGCTAAACGTTTATTGCAAAACGACAATGACGATTTAACTGATATAACTAACCAGGCCAAGGCGACCATTATTGGTACAGAAGGCATGCTAGTTAATTACTCTAAATGTTGTCGACCTGTACCTGGTGATGCTATTACAGCGCATATTAGCCAAGGTAAAGGTCTCACTGTTCACCGTCAAGAATGTAAAAACATTCGAGGCTGGGAGAGTGAACGCTCTAAGTACCTAGTTGTAAAATGGGACGACAACCCAGAAAAAGAATACATTGCAGCTCTAAGAGTTGAAATTATTAATCATCAAGGGGCATTAGCTAAATTAACCAATGTTGTAGCTACAACCCAAGCCAATATTGTAGAAATTGCCACTGATGAAAAAGAAAGTAATTTATACGTGATAGATCTAGGAGTCACCGTTAAAAACCGTGTCCATGTTGCTAACATTATGCGCCGCATTCGCGTTATGCCTGATGTGCAAAAAGTCTATCGTAAAAAGTAAAATAGGAAAAACATGAATAAAGCATTTATCTCTACCGACAAAGCACCTGCAGCAATTGGTACATATAGCCAAGCAGTTAAAGTTGGCACTGCTGTTTACTTATCAGGTCAGATCCCATTAGTGCCTGAGACTATGGAAATGATCTCAGAAGATTTTAGTGAACAAACACATCAAGTATTCAAAAATATTACTGCGGTATGTGAAGAAGCTGGCGGAAAAATTCAAGACTTGGTAAAAATTAATATCTACCTTACTGATTTATCGAACTTTGCTACAGTTAATGAAGTAATGAGTCAGTACTTTAAACAGCCTTACCCTGCACGTGCAGCATTAGGTGTTAGAGCGTTACCAAAAGGTGCGCAAGTTGAAATAGACGGCATTATGGAATTGCCCTCTACTAACTAAGCTTTACAGGCTATGGCTATGCTCCATAGCCTTTTTTCCCTCTTAACATTTCGTCCACTCTCATTTCTTGACTCAAATACTATTTTCTAGCACTCTGTAATTGTTTTTTATAAAAAATTTAACTTAAGTAGTAGAAAAGGATCAACTAGTGTTTAAGCTTGCCCAAAATGGAAATGTTTTACTTGATGTAGGGGAGCACGTGCCTCCTAGCGCTGCATTTATTATTGAGGCGCTTGAAAAGTCGACTTTTTGCGACTGCAAAATCGAGCATGACTCAATTAATGACTTTTTTAAAAATGAAAGTGCTGATAAAACACTGGTAGTTGCAAGTAAACATAACGCCGTATTAAATGTCACTATTAGCGACGATAAAATGCTAGCTATTGGCGAACTGACACTTGCTCAGGGCGGCAAGTTATTAAGCCTCGAAGAAGCTAAAAAACAACTTATAAAAGCAGGTATTGTTCGTGGTTATAAGCAGGCTTTTTTGGAGCAGTTATTACAAAAGCAATTTGAGAATGAAGCAGGATCATTAGTTAAAGGCATTTTAGCTAAAGGCAGGCTCCCAAGTGACGGTTTAGCAACTAAGCTCATAACCACAGTAGAAACCCTAAAAGATCGCTTAAAAGCACCAAAGCTAAAAGAAGATGGCAGTGTTGATATGCGTGACTTTGGTAAGCTGGCGAGTGTGGAGCCCGGCTCTGTACTTATTCGTCAACAACCTGCTACCCCAGGCAAAGAAGGTTTCACTGTACTAGGCGATATACTTCCGGCTAAAGCGGGTGATAGTAAGCAATTAGTCGCCGGTGAAGGCACTGAAATATCAAAAGTTAATCCACTAGAACTGGTATCTACCATTGCTGGCGTACCTGTTGAAATTAATAATGGCATGCGCGTAGATGACATTTTTACTATATCAGATGTAACAGTGAAAAGTGGCCATATTGATTTTGAAGGCAGCGTTATTGTTACCCGTAATATAGAGCCTGGGATGAAAGTAAGCGCTAAAGGCGATATCACTATTTTTGGCACAGTAGAATCAGGTGAGCTTACCGCAGGCGGGAACATTACGGTTAAACAAGGTATTATTGGGCATCAAAAAGCTGATGATAAAACGCTTTCTTGTAAGTTAATTGCGCAGGGTGATATTCATGTATCCCACTCACAATATTGCTATTTAGAGGCTCATAATATTTTTATTGACCGTCAAACAAGCCATTGTGTAATGAAGGCAAAGCGGCTATTGCAGGTTGGCCAATCTGATGCGCCTAAAGGCAAAATATTTGGTGGTGAAATACTTGATGCAACAACACTAATAGCCGGTGAGATTGGTAATGAGTCAGGTGCTAAAATGACTATTAACTTGGCGGCATCAGGCGCAGAAATAACAGCTGATACAGACAATTGTTTTAAAGACTTAGCAAAAACAGATGAGCAACTAGATACACTTCAAGCCGCACTAGAAAAAACAGATTTAGTAAAAGATGCAGAAAAAAAGAAACTGTTAATTACTAAAATTGGTGCAACCCAGCAACATTACTGTCAGCAAGCAGAGCAATTAGAAAAACGCCTATCGGCATTAGATCATGACCTGCATGACTTATTGAGCGATGCCAACCTTGCCGTGAACTCAGTTTTACACTCAGGGGTAGAAATTCATATTTTTGATAAAGTACTTAAAACTACCCGCAACTACCCTCCATGTAATGTAAAACTTATAAATAATAAAATTGAAGTAGAATTTAAAACACATTAAGGGTTGAGTGCTCACAGAGCACTCACTGCATTATTACAACAAGCCAACTACCGCATCATGTGTATGCTGCGGCCACACACCAACTTGTACTTGCCCTATATGCTGCTTTTGTAGCAATAACATAGCTACACGCGATTGCCCTATTCCACCACCTATAGTTTGTGGAAAATCGCCTTGTAGAAGCGCTTTATGCCAATCAAATTCTAAACGATCTTCATCATTAGTTATGCTCAGTTGTACCTTTAAGGCATCAGGGCTAACGCGTATGCCCATTGATGAAATTTCAAATGCGTCCTCTAATACAGGATTCCATACTAAAATATCACCGTTCAAGCCTCTATACTCATCAGCTGTAGGTGTAGACCAATCATCGTAATCTGGAGCTCTTACATCATGAATTTTGCCATCTCCTAATGCGCCACCTATACCGATTAAAAATACTGCACCATACTCTTGTGTAATCGCTTTTTCTCGTTGCTTAGCATTAAAATCAGGGTACATTTTGCGTAAATCTTCACTATGTACAAATGTTATATCACGTGGTAAAAATGTGTTTATGCCAAAGCTGTCACTTACAAACTGCTCTGTTTTCTTTAAGCCTTTATAAATAGCTTTAACTGTTTCTTGTAATGTACTTAACGAACGTTCGCTCGTTTGGCAAATCACTTTTTCCCAATCCCACTGATCAACATATACAGAATGAATAGGGCTTAGTGAGTCTTCATCAGGGCGAAGTGCCTTCATTTGCGTATAAATACCTTCTCCAACTTTAAAACCATAAGTAGCGAGCGTTTTACGCTTCCATTTTGCAAGAGAATGAACAACTTCATAGCTGCTATCTGTAATCGCTTTCACTTTTACTGCAACTGCATTCTCGTGGCCACTAAGGTTATCTTGTGTGCCATCGCCTACTTTAGCCAGAATAGGGGCTTGTACTTCAATTAGCCCTAGTTGCTGCTCTAATTGCTGCGAGAAAAACTGCTTAACTTTGCTTATTTGCTGCTGTTGCTGCACATAGTGTGAACTCATAATAATTGGCCTCATTCCCAGTTATTGTTACTTGCTTAATTGATAAAAAACACCTCAACAGATGCTTTCAATGAGGTTAATGTAACGATTTGAACATTTAATTCAATATCCTTTAATAAAAATAGCCTTATCTTATTAAATCAATTAATTTACCCCCTATTAAAATGAGAATTCACTAATTTAAGTAAGATAATCTAATGAATAATTATTTAATCGATAATCTCGATAAACAGATACTTCACGCATTAATGGCAAATGCCCGTACAGCCTATGCGGAATTAGCAAAAAAATTCAACGTTAGTGCGGGCACTATTCACGTGCGAATAGAAAAAATGAAGCAAGCAGGCATAATCACCGGAACTCAATTAACGATAGATACTAAACAGCTTGGTTACGATGTATGTTGTTTTATAGGTATTAACTTAAGTAACGCACGCGATTACCCACAAACACTTATTAAATTAGAAGCTCTAGAGGAAGTAGTAGAAGCTTATTACACGACAGGCAACTACAGTATATTTATAAAAGTAATGACGAAATCAATTGATCATCTGCAAGATGTGTTGATTAATAAAATACAAGCAATAGAGGCAATTCAATCAACAGAAACCCTAATTTCTCTGCAAAACCCAATTAGCCGTACGGTAATGCCTTAAGCGCAAAAATCTCGTATAATTGCCGAAAAAAGAGGATAACCATGCAGCAAACTCGCTATCAAAGAATTGAGGGTGTACTTTCACGCCGTCAAACAGACTTAACCGTATGTTTAGAAGACGTACATAAACACCACAATTTATCTGCTATTGTGCGAAGCGCCGACGCTGTTGGCTGCCACCATGTTCATGCTGTGTGGCCAGAAAACCAAAAGTGGTTAACTAACAATACCTCTGGTGGCAGCAAAAACTGGTTAGATACGCACCTTCACAAAAATATTGATGATGCTGTTGCTTTAATGCGTGAGCATAACCCTGATGTACAAATACTAGCAACTCACCTTAGTGAAGATGCCGTCAATTACACAGAAATCGACTACACAAAACCAACAGCAATTATTGTAGGTCAAGAAAAAACAGGAATTTCTGAGCATGCGTTAAAGCATGCAGATCAAAATATTATTATTCCAATGCAAGGTATGGTGCAGTCACTTAATGTATCTGTTGCTGCAGCACTTATTTTATTTGAAGCACAAAACCAACGCCAAAAAGCCGGTATGTATAACCGTAATATGTTAAGTGATGAAATTAAGCACCCTATGTATTTTGAAGGCTACCATCCTGTTATTGCCAAACAATGCAGAATAAAAAAGTTGCCCTACCCGCCACTTGATGAAAATGGTGAAATAATCGCGAGTGAACAATTTTGGCAAGCGTTAAAACATACTTGATGGACTAAGGCTCTGTAAGTACACTTAACTCACACACATATAATAAGATTACATCAAACTTGTCTAAACCTAGCTTAAACCAATACCCAATCACAGAACTCAAAGGGGTCGGCCCAAAAATGGCTGAGCGTTTGTTAAAGCTAGGCATTATTACAGTACAAGACATGCTATTTCACCTTCCTCTTAGATACGAAGATAGAACTCGCCTTTACCCCATTAATGAACTTGCACTACATAGTCATGTAAGTGTCGAAGCAACCATTGAAACTAGCCAAATTACATTTGGAAAAAGGCGTATGTTAGTTGTTCAAATAAACGATGGTACAGGTAGGCTGACACTACGTTTTTTTAATTTTACCGCAGCGCAAAAAAACGCATTTGGTGCTGGTAAAATAATACGTTGTTTTGGTGAAGTACGCCGCGGTCGCGTTGGCTTTGAAATGAGCCATCCTGAATATAGCATCAGCGATACCTCCAGCGAACAACCAGTAGCCATAACCTTAACGCCCGTTTATTCAACAACTGAAGGTTTAAAACAGCTATCGATTAGGGCTTTAAGCGAACAGGCTATTGATTTACTAAGCAAGTACTCAGTAGAAGAGCTACTACCTGCAAAATGGCAACCATTAAGTATGGCGTTAAGCGACGCTTTATTGTTATTGCATCGCCCACCTAATGATGTAGATGTAACTGCGTTAGAGCAAGGCATTCACCCTGCTCAGCAACGTCTTGTATTTGAAGAATTACTTGCGCAAAACCTCAGCTTATTAAAAATACGAGAGCAAGGACAACAAGTTAAAGCGGTTGCGTTAAGCTCTAACAATGAACTAGAAAGTAAATTTTTATCAAACCTTCCATTTGCACCAACAAACGCCCAAAACCGCGTAGTCACAGAAATTAAAGGTGACTTACAGCACGCCTACCCAATGATGCGCTTAGTACAAGGTGACGTAGGCTCTGGTAAAACACTGGTAGCAGCACTTAGTGCATTAACAGCCATCGCCCAAGGGTTTCAAGTTGCTTTAATGGCACCAACAGAAATTCTTTCAGAACAACATGGCATAAATTTCACTAACTGGTTTAACACATTAGGTATTTCAGTTGCTTGGCTTGGTGGTAAAACAAAAGGTAAAGAGCGCATAGCAACACTTGAAAAAATAGCCAGTGGCGAAGCCCAAATGATAGTAGGCACTCACGCACTTTTTCAAGATGAAGTTAAGTTTAATAACTTAGTGCTTATTGTTATTGATGAACAACACCGCTTTGGTGTGCATCAGCGTCTATCTCTTCGCGAAAAGGGTAAGTTTGGTGATTGCTACCCTCATCAATTAGTCATGACAGCAACACCTATTCCACGAACGCTTGCCATGACCGCTTATGCTGATTTAGAAACCTCTGTTATTGATGAGCTACCACCTGGGCGTACGCCCATAACCACAGTAGCACTTCCTGATACACGCAGAGACGATATAATTGCGCGTGTAAAACTGGCCTGTAACGAACAAGGCAGGCAAGTTTACTGGGTTTGTACACTGATTGACGAATCTGAAGCTCTACAATGTCAAGCAGCAGAAGATAGCGCTCTGCAATTAAAAGAGGCACTACCTGAATTAAATGTAGGTTTAGTGCATGGGCGCATGAAATCAGCGGAAAAGCAGGCCATTATGAGTGATTTTAAAGCGGGTAATATTCACGTTTTAGTCGCTACCACAGTTATTGAAGTTGGCGTAGATGTGCCAAACGCTAGTTTAATTATAATAGAAAACCCTGAGCGCTTAGGCTTAGCACAATTACACCAACTGCGTGGTCGAGTAGGCCGTGGTGCCACAGCATCGCACTGCGTCCTTTTATATCACGCACCTCTATCTCATACTGCGCAAAAGCGTTTAGGTGTATTAAGAGATAGTAACGACGGATTTGTCATCGCAGAGCGCGACTTAGAGATACGCGGCCCAGGTGAAGTACTTGGCACTAAACAAACAGGCTTAGCGGAATTTAAAATAGCAGATTTAACACGAGATAAACAAACACTAAACCAAGTTAGACCTATCGCTCAACAAATGCTTAAACAACACCCTAATTTAGTAGAGCCACTCATTCAACGTTGGTTAGGCAATAAATCCAACTACGCACAAGCATAACCCGCTATACACATTCAGGCATTACTCTACACAATATATAATTTACTAAATGTAGAAACTCACCTTCTGGCTGGAGGTACTTGGGAGCTAATTAATAAAAGTTAATTACTCTCTTTCCTTCAAGCATAAAAAAGATCGACGCTTTCAAGTTGGGTTTGTCTTACTTGACGCCGCTGTAGGATGTCATACTGCTCACAGTGGTAGAGAGCCACAGTGAAATGCAGCACTATCATCAGCCAATGCATTTGATACCCAAAACACTGCTCACAAAGAGGCGCTTCGCTTAAGAAACGCTACACTTTAGAGAAGGAAATGCTGAATATTACTTTTCTGCAGACGTAAAAAAGCCCGACTATTGCTAGTCGGGCTTTCTACAATTTGAAGTCGGTGCGCTACGCAGTAGAATGTCGTGGTGCCACAGCGGTAGAGAGTCACAGTGAAATGGGATACTATCGTTAGCCGGGGCTCGCCTTCGAGCTGTTTTGTTTGACTGCTGAGTTCGGCATGGGCTCTTGGCTATTTACTAAACCCCAGACAGCAAAAAACCCGTCACATTGCTGTAACGGGTTTCTTT
>NZ_PNCW01000082.1:0-8546 GCF_005886985.1 Pseudoalteromonas sp. S3178
TAAAAACCAAACATACTGCTGTAAATTCAACCATCAAAGTTCAACACGCCCTGGGGTAGGAGTGCGAAATATAAATAGAAGCAAAGCTTTTATCTATATTTTCAAAATGGCTTTGCTCTACTCAATCAAGTGATACTAAAACCGCACGCTGTTGTTTTTTTGTGCGACAAACGGTTTGTTTTATAGGACGAAGTGTAAAAAAGGTGGGGAAATGTACCGAGTAAGTTTAAAAAATAACTTTTGTTATAATTGTATCGTTTTTTTTTGAGTTTTTTTCAGTGCGAATTCAGTTTTGGTTAAATGTTACAATTATGTTGTTGTTTGTCAGTGTAATGCGAATAAATACCCCCCTCAAAAGGCTTTAATTGATATATCAAAAAAAATTGTCGTTGCAATAATGTTAACAGTTGTGTGCTAATACTTTAGTGCAACCTTTATCTTCGCTATTTATTTACTGATATCAGCAAACATCAAGTTGACAGCATCAATTGCATTTAGCATTATTGGTAGGTTGATATCTATTAAAAGATATCAGGGTTGTTCTCCTCGGAGGATAATTAAATTATAAAAGTAACATTACTTAATTGGTTGGGAACTATGTCTGTTAAAATCAGAAAGAGTCTTGTAGCAACTGCGTTGGTTGGCGCTTTTGCATTTGCAAGCAGCAATGTGATTGCAGATCCTTTGAATGACGTGCAAAAAGCAGGTCAACAAATTCAAAAGGCTGCTGTTAAGTCTCAAACTAAAATTGACAATGTATATGGTCAAACTCAGGAGCTAATCGCTGAGTACCGTAGCGTTGTTGATGAGACTGAACTTATGAAAGTATACAACGATCACGTAGCACGTTTGGTCGCTGACCAAAACGCTTCTATCGAATCGTTTGACCGTCAAATCGCTACAATTGACAACACAAAGCAAAACGTTGTGCCTTTGATGTATCGCATGATCGATACGCTTGAGCAATTCATCAAAGCGGACGTTCCATTTAATCTTGAAACGCGTCTTGGACGTGTTGAGAAACTTCGCGACATCATGGCTTCTGCGTCTGTAACGACGTCAGAGAAATTCCGCCAAGTTCTAGAAGCGTACACAGTAGAAACTGCTTACAGTTCAGCTGTAACAGCTTCACAAGGTACTTTAGAAGTTGATGGCAAGAACATTAACGTTGATATCGGTCGTTTAGGTCGTATTTCATACGTAGCACAGTCTTTTGACTTAAAACACGCTTGGGTGTGGGATAACAACACTAAAGAGTGGAAGAAGTTAGGTGATGAATACCTAAAATCAGTTAAAGAAGTGATCCGTATGGCGCGTAAGCAAGCGACACTAGAACTTGTTAAACTACCAATTTTTGGCGCGGAGTAATTAAATAATGAAGAAACTATTTAAAGGTTTTGCTGTTGCAGCAGTACTATCTGTTTCTGCAGGTACCGCGCTTAATGCACACGCAAATACTGGTGCTTTAGATAAAATTCTTGAGCAAGTTAAGCAAGAGCGTATCTCTGAAGGTAAAATCAATAAGCAACGTGAGCAAGAATTCCTTTCAGAACGTGCTGACAAGCAAGCATTACTTAACAAAGCGAAAAGCCAACTAGCTGCTGAAAAAGCACGTGGTGATAGCTTAGCTAAGCAATATGCACAAAACGAAAATACTTTAGCTGAAAAAGAGCAAGCTCTTCAAAACGCTCAAGGTACACTTGGTGAAATGTTTGGTGTTGTACGTCGTGCAGCTCAAGACGCTATCGGTTCTATCGAAGCTTCACTAGTAAGTGCTGAAAAGCCAGGTCGTGCTGAAGTATTACGTTCATTAGCAGCTGCTAAAGAACTTCCAACAGTTCGTGAACTTGAAGAACTTTGGATTTCACTTCAAACAGAAATGACTGAGTCAGCTAAAGTTTCTACTTTTGAAACTGAAGTTGCTGGTCTTGACGGTAATGCTTCAATGAAGCAAGTAACTCGTATCGGTAACTTTAACTTAGTTACAGACGAAGGTTACTTAATCTACTCGCCAGAGACTAAGTCTATTCAGCCTTTAGGTAAGCAACCTGATAGCTACATTTTAGATGGTATTTCTGATCTTGAAGGTACTTCTGCAGATAACTATGCTGGCGTATACGTTGACCCGACTCGTGGTGCAATCTTACGTATCAACACCCAGAAGAAAACGCTTATGGAATACTACGAGCAAGGTGCTGAAGTTGGTTACATCATCACAGTACTATTAGCTGTAGGTCTATTAATCTTCTTAGTACGTTTTGTTGATTTAGCGCTTACTACTTCTAAGATCAAGTCTCAGCTTAAGAACTTGTCTACACCGAATACAAACAACCCACTGGGTCGTATTCTTAAAGTGTACCATGACAACAAGACTCAAGATGTTGAAAACCTTGAACTTAAACTTGATGAAGCTATTTTACGTGAAACTCCACGTGTTGAAGCTGGTATCAACATCATCAAGATTCTTGCTGCAATCGCACCATTACTTGGCCTACTAGGTACTGTAATCGGTATGATCTTAACGTTCCAAACAATCACATTGTTCGGTACGGGTGATCCGAAGATCATGGCAGGTAACATCTCTCTAGCTCTTGTAACTACAGCGCTAGGTCTTATCGCAGCACTACCACTTATCCTACTTCACTCAATTGTTGCAGGTCGTAGTAAGTCGGTATTACATATCCTTGATGAGCAAAGCGCTGGTATCATCGCTACTCACGCGGAGAAGGAGAAAGCCTAATGCTAGTCCTGATGGAGATATGGGAATCTATCAGGGATTTTGTTGGCACAGGCGGTCAGGTTTTATACGTGGTCGCGATAGCACTCTTTCTTATGTGGGTTTTAATGATTGAGCGCTATTGGTTCCTACTTGCTGAATTTCCTCGTTTGACGAAGGACATTGTAGCCAAGTGGGATGCCCGCCAAGACACTACGTCTTGGTACGCACACAGAATCCGTGAAGCATGGATTTCTGAAGCGTCTGAAAAATTAGATCAGCGTATGTTGTTGATTAAGACATTAGTAGCTATTTGTCCTTTAATAGGCTTACTTGGTACTGTAACGGGTATGATCGCGGTTTTCGAAACCATGGCAACTCAAGGTACTGGTAATGCACGTTTAATGGCATCAGGTATTTCAATGGCAACAATCCCAACAATGGCTGGAATGGTTGCGGCACTATCTGGAGTTTTCTTTAGCTCACGCCTTGAGGCAAGAGCGAGAATGGTGAAAGCCAAACTTGTAGATAGCATGCCTCATCACTAGAGAGAGAATTAAATATGGCACGTAAACAACGTTTTCGTGAAGAAGAAGAAGCAGCGGTAGATATGACGCCGATGCTTGACATCGTATTTATCATGCTTATTTTCTTTATCGTAACTACATCGTTCGTTAAAGAGGCTGGTATCGAGGTCAATAAACCTAAAGCGGCTCAAGCTACGAAGCAAAAAAATGCTAACATTTTTATTGCTATACGTAGTGATGGTGCTATCTGGATTGATAAACAGCAGGTTGACGTTGAACGTGTTTCAGCGAAAATCGAAAGTTTATTAGCAGAACAACCTACTGATGTTGTAATTTTGCAAGCTGATAAAGAAGCAAAACACGGCACAGTGGTTAAAGTTATGGACCAGATCAAAGCGACGGGTGATAACCTAAGAATTTCAATAGCTGGAGATCAGTAATGATTCGTTTTCTGTTTTCACTGATTGCAGGTGGGGCAGTTACTTTCGGCTTGTTCTACTTCATGGCTTACCTCATCTCTGGTGGGGCTGACCGTAATACGGAACAAAAAGAGCAGATCATAGTCGAAATAATGACGAATCCGCCTGAATCTAAGGTGCAGGAGAGGAAGCGTGTACCGCCTCCACCTCCGCCACCGCCAAAGCAGCCGCCTAAACCGCAGCCGCCACAGCCGGAAAATAATAATCCTAACCCTGGTGCTATGTCATTTAACATGGGTAGCATTGATGTAGGTAGTTCAGCTGGTGGACTAAGTGGTCCAGGTGCATTTGGACGAGATGGTGATGCGACACCTATCGTTCGTATTGAACCAAAATATCCAACGCAAGCAGCGCGTGATGGTAAAGAAGGTTGGGTTCAACTTTCATTCACAATTGATGAGTTAGGTGGTGTGACCGACGTTGAAGTAATCGACGCTGATCCTAAACGTATCTTTGACCGTGAAGCTAAACGTGCACTGCGTAAGTGGAAATACCGTCCTAAGATCATTGACGGGAAACCACAAAAACAACCAGGTTTACAAGTTCAACTAGACTTTAAACTTAACCAAGGCAACTAAGGAGGCGAGTAATGAGAAATTTTTCTAAAGTAACTGCTCTTGCAATTCTTATGTCTGTGTCAGGTGCTACATTAAGTGCATCTGTTTTAGCGGCGCCAGATTACGCAAAGATTGAAGAGCGTAAGAAAGCAAAAACTAAAATCATGGGCGAGCGTACTGGTAAAAAAGTAATTAAAGCATTTGAATTTTACAACGAAGAAAAAGTTGATGAAGCTATTGCTTTGCTTAGAGAGATTGAACCTTCGAATGACTTTGATAAAGCGACCGTAAATCGTTACTTAGGTAGCATGTACGCTCAAAAAGAAAAGTATGCCGATGCGATCAAATACGCTAAGCAAGCAGTTGCGCCTGATGTTTTAAACTTTGCTGACCAAGAACAGACACTAAAGCTGTTAGGTGATTTATACGCCGGTACTGAAAAGTACCAAGAAGCCAAAAAAGCTTATGTAGCTTGGATGGACTTTACAGGTGAAGAAGATCCAACAGTTTATACGCGTATTGCTCAAGCTAACTACCAGTTAGAGCAATACCGTGATGTTTTTGAACCAGCAGATAAAGCAATTAAACTTCAAAAAGAGCCTAATAAAGGCCCTTACCAATTAAAACTAGGTGCATACTTTGAGTTAAAAGATTATGCAAACATGGTTAAGATTGGCGAAGAGATTGTTCGTGTGTGGCCAGAAGATAAAAAGGCTTGGGTTAGCTTAGGTAAATATTACCTACAAACCGAAGACTATTCTAAAGGTCTAGCAACTATGGAAGTTGCATACAAGAACGGTTACTTTGAAAATGAAGTTGAATATAAAGTTTTATCAAACTTTTACTCTTTAAACGAGATTCCTTTTAAAGCAGCTATAACGCTAGAAAAGGCCGTTAAAGGAGATAAAGTAAAACGTACTAAGCAGAATGTTAGCGCGATTGCGAGTAACTACCATCGCTCTAAGAATCTAGAAAAAGCTGCTAAGTATTACGAAGAAGCTGCTAAATTTGATGAAGATGCTGAGCTTTACCGCAAAGCAGGTTCATTACTTTTACAATCTGAAAAATTCAGTGCTGCTGTTGTTCGTTTGAACAAAGCGTTAGAACTTGGTTCTGACAAAAAAGGTACTATTTATTCAGACTTAGCTGAAGCGTATTACTACCAAGGTAAGTATAAGCAAGCATATGCTGCTATTACTAAAGCTATGGACGACCCACGCACTCGTAAGTTTGCTAAAGGTTGGTCTACTTATATTAAAGATAAAGCCGCTCGCAACGGTGTTAAAATTTAACTTTAATTAGCTTAAGCAACTTATTAAAAAGCCCCTCAGGGGCTTTTTTTATTGGAAAAACTATGTATAAAACGTTCTCATTTTTATCATTTATGTGTCTGTTTTTAGCTGCATGCTCAAAGCAACCTCAACAATTTACATCATTTGAAGACGCGCAGACGGCTTTAAAGTCTCTAAATACCGCGCTTGTACAAACAAAAACAATAAAAATAGATACGTTAACTGACGAGCAACTCGTTTTCTCTGATGCGTATTTGGCTAAGCGCCATGCTGTTTACCAAAGCTTAATGGGTATGCAGCTTGAATCGAATCAAATTGCTCAAGTTAACTATTTAGTTATTGCTGAGCGATTTCCTGAGCGTTACTTTAATTGGCCAGCTCAGATAAACGTACTTGAAAACATGCTTGCTTTTGATGGTACAAAACACAAACCAGACAACATTATTAAATGGCTAAAATTGACTCAAGACCAATTAGATAGTGCTAAACAGAGTAATTTGAAGCTAAATAAAGTTGAGCTGTCTTTATTAAATTCGTATGTTGATGAAACACTTAAAAATAATAAAGTTCAAGGTGCTCTGCTCAGCCATTTAAGGGCATTTAGCGTGTATTTAAGTAATTACAAGGTTCGCGGGAGTGTAGGGCTTCGCGGTCTTGCTAATGGTAGCGAGTGGTATCAAAGTAAGCTTAATTATTTTAGTGGCGATGTTCACTCTCCACTTGAATGGGCTTCATTACTTAATAAAAAAATAAATATGTTAAAAGTTACAGAATCTATATCTAATATAGATGTCCCTAAAACACATGAATATTCTTTTTTAGTTCAAGCTGTTAAAAGTAGTAAACAAATACCAGGTCTAGATTGGCAAAGCCATTACCTCGATTTACCATCAATGGCAGCTAACATGAATGCTTCTGCTTCTAATAGTGCTTTAATGCTAGTGATGATGGAAACTGATGTTGGTATTCACTATCACGCATGGACACTACCTCAGGCTAAGGTAAACTTAATCAAAAGATTAAAAATAAGCCCAGAGTTTGCGCAGTATCTAGTGGAAGATATTATTTTATATCCAGGGCAGTCATTTAGTTTTGCATCAACAACGTTATGATTATTAGCAAAGCTAATGTGGTAAGTACGCTTATTTAGCGCACTTATCACAGCGCTGCGCTGCTGGATCCTTTTCAAGTAAGGCTGCGGGTATTTCTTTTTCGCAATCGCAGCAATATCCATACTGGCCTATATCAATTTGGCTTATTGCAGCCTCAAGTTGAGTCATTCTATTTATTAAAGGGGTGTATTCAGGTCCGAGTTTTTGCGCAACATGGTCAAGCCAATCATTTTTTCCAATGGTCAATAATTCACACTTTAATTGCTGGTAACATGAGTGGGGGGATTCAGACAGCATTGCCATTATAGCTGATTGGACTTTAGTTATCTCATCATCGAGTTTTTGCTGATGGTTCATATCAGTATAACCTTTAAAATTAGCTTATCGTTATACTGATATTATCTAGGGTTTAAACTTAACCGTTATGATTTGAATCAAGTTGCGGTGCTTTGGCATATTTTTTTAATACACTTGCCACATCTTCTTTACTTTTTAAGCGTCTAATTTCATCAAATAGCTCAACTGCTTGAGGATATTGGCGTTTTAAGTAGCCAAGCCATTGTTTAGTTCGCGATGCAAAATACTTTTCGTCTTTTGCTGGGTCTTGATGAATAGCAGAATGAATTAGATGATAAATTATATGTTCCCACTCTAAAGCATTATATTGTTCATTATTAACATGAGCTTTGATTTTTTTTGCTAAGTCAGGATGAGAAAGAGCACCTCGGCCAAGCATCAAATCAGTGCACCCGCTGCGTTTTTGGCACAGTAAAGCATCCTCAACTTGCCAAATCTCACCATTGGCAACCACTGCAATATTTTTGTTTTTTATAATAGGAGGGATCTTTTCCCAGTATGCAGGAGGATTATAACCATCTCGCTTGGTGCGAGCATGTATTGCAACGCTATTTGCACCAGCACTTACTACTGCATCAACTATTTCTTGGCTATTAGAATCATCATCAAACCCTAGACGAATTTTTGCGCTTACCTCATGTTCATTATCTACAGCATCTCTTACTGCTTTAATAATGGTATACATGTGTTCAGGATCTTTTAGTAATACTGCGCCACCACGGCTTTTATTAACCGTTTTTGCAGGGCAACCAAAGTTAAGGTCAACGCCATGAGAGCCGAGCGCGATTGCTCTTATTGCATTTTCAGCAAGAGGGTTAGCTTCTTGTCCAAGTAATTGTACGCGTACAGGCGTTCCTGCACGGGTATAACCATTATTATGAAGCTCAGGACAAAATCTATGAAATACTTTATCGGGTAAGCATGCTTCTACAACTCTCACAAATTCAGTTACACATAAGTCGAATCCACCTATATCAGTGAGTAACTGGCGCATTTTGAAATCAACAACACCTTCCATAGGCGCTAAAACAAGCTTCATAAAATATTTAATGTTTTGCTAAAAATTGGACGCATAGTTTAACCGTAAATCTTAAATTGATAAATCTGTATTTGTCGTCCATATTTATTTGAATAAAGTGAATAGTAAAAAAAATGAAAATAAATGAAAGATATTATTACCAGTCAGGTCTACTTAATTATACCAACTACATACAAATGTAAAAATTGCGTAAGTAGCTTTAGAATATAATCCTTGATAAAAGAGAGTCATAATATGAATACAGTTAAAAAAAATACAATCGCGTTAACTTTAGGTGCAGTAGTTGTTGGCTCTGCAAGTTTTGTATCTGCAGATGTTCAAGCTAACCCATTTGAGTTTCAAGAGCTTGTTACTGGTTACCAATTAGATGCTGCAGAAGGTAAATGTGGCGAAGGCAAATGTGGCGGCGACGCAAAAGATAAAAAAGAAGGTAAGTGCGGCGAAGGCAAATGCGGCGGTGACGCAAA